>NZ_QQWV01000050.1:0-26875 GCF_003951715.1 Sphingomonas sp. ABOLH
GTCGGGCTAC
Source organism: Sphingomonas sp. ABOLH (assembly GCF_003951715.1). Classification (NCBI taxonomy): domain Bacteria; kingdom Pseudomonadati; phylum Pseudomonadota; class Alphaproteobacteria; order Sphingomonadales; family Sphingomonadaceae; genus Sphingomonas; species Sphingomonas sp. ABOLH. The sequence goes on from NZ_QQWV01000050.1 coordinate 11, forward strand.
GCCCGCCCTACGCCGCAACCAGCGCGAACGGTGCACCCGTCATACCCGTAACGCTGCTCGACGAAGGGGGTCCCTTTTGGACGCCGATAGGGGGTCCTTTTTGGACGCCGATTGACACTAGATCGCTGCAGCGAGGAGGACGGTGGGCCATTCGATCGGTCTGACTTGGTGCGCCATATTCCCATCGTATCAGTAGGAATATGGCGGTGGCAAGGTGTTGGGGTTCCTCCCCGTGCCGGGAAGGAACGAGACTCCCATTCCCCCTTGTGGCCGTATCGATAAACGGTAATGATGCGATCACTACAGGGGGGACATCGATGCAACATGCCCTGCGCCTCGACGGCGTGGTGAAACGGTTCGGCGCGATGACGGCGGTCGACCATCTGAGCTTCGCCGTCGCGCCGGGGGAGGTGTTCGGCTTTCTCGGCGGGAACGGGGCGGGCAAGACGACGTCGCTGCGCATGGTGCTCGACATCATCCGTCCCGATGCGGGCAGTATCGAGGTGCTGGGCAAGCCGCCGGGGCGGGAATCGAGCCGGCATCTGGGCTTCCTGCCCGAGGAACGCGGGCTGTACCGCTCGATGACCGCGCTGGAGACGGTGGTCTATTTCGGGCGGCTGAAGGGGATGACCGCCGGTGACGCGCGCGCCAAGGGCCGCGAGCTGCTCGACCGCTTCGGCCTCGGCGCGAACCTCAAGACCGGGGTCGACAAATTGTCGAAGGGCATGGCGCAGAAGGTGCAGCTGGCGACCGCGGTCATCAACGCCCCCCGGCTGCTGATCCTCGACGAGCCGTTTTCGGGCCTCGACCCGGTCAATCAGGGGCTGCTGGAGGACGAAATCCTGAACGCGGCGAAGGGCGGGGCGGCGGTCGTGTTTTCGACCCATGTCATGCAGCATGCCGAACGGCTGTGCGACCGGCTGCTGCTGCTGGCCAAGGGTGCGAAGCGGTTCGAGGGTACGCAGGAGGCGGCGCGCGCAACGCTGCCCGCAAGGCTCGACGTGGTGGCGCGCCAGTCGCCCGCCGGGCTGGACGGGGTCGAGTCCGCCACCGCGAAGGGCGAGGTGGGCGAGGGCTGGACCGCGTGGGACGTGCGGATGGCGCCGGGGCGCGATCCCGCCGACCTGCTGCAGCACTGCACCATGGCGGGCGTGCCGCTGCGGCGGTTCGAACAGCATCGACCCGGGCTGCACGACGTCTTTCTCCATATCGTAGGTTCGGCGGAGGCCCGCGCATGATGCACCATATCCTGCTGGTCGCGGGGCGCGAGTTCCGCCAGATCGCCGCCACGCGCAGCTTCTGGGTCACGCTGCTGATCCTACCGCTGGCCTTTGCGATCGGGCCGATCGCGTCGCGTTTCCTCGACAAGTCCGACACGCAGCGCGTGATGCTGATCGACCGCAGCGGCGGTGCGACGGCGCAGGCGATCGCATCGCGCATCGAGCTGGACGAACAGCGCCGCGTGCTGACGCAACTGTCGCGCTTCGTCGAAAGCAACAGGCTGGAGGCGGCCGATCCCTCGGCGCCATGGGCGCGGCATGATCGCTGGTACAGCGATGCCGATGTTGCCCGCTTCGTCGCCGCGGGGGGAGCGAAGGCGGCGCTGGCCAGGATCAGGGCGACCGACCCCAAGGCCCCCGATTTCGACGCGCCCGACCCGGCGTACAGCATCGTGCCCGCACCCGCATCGGTCGCCGCCGCCCCGCCCGAGCGGATCGGCGAGGCGCTCGAACCGCTGCTGCGCCCGGCGGCGGGCAGCAAGGCCAGGCCGATCGACTATGCGATCTACATCCCCGCCGATTTCGGCCGCTCGCCCGACGTCAGGCTGTGGGCCAATGGCGCGCCGTCGAGCGCGTTCGTGACAATGGTGCAGGCGTTGCTGGGGCAGGAGCTGAAGGTCCGCTATCTGCAGGCCAATGGCGTCGCCGCGCCGGTCGCCGCTGCCTCGACCCAGATCGCGCCCAATATCGCGGTCGTCGTGCCGCCGCGCGGCAGCGGGCGCGAACGGGTGCTGATCCGATCGATCCTGCCGCTCGCCTGCGCCTATATCCTGCTGATGTCGCTGGTGCTCTCGGGCAGCTGGATGTTGCAGGGGTCGGTCGAGGAACGCAGCAACAAGCTGATCGAGACGGTGCTGGCCTGCGTCAGCCCGAACGAGCTGATGTACGGCAAGCTGATCGGCACGGTCGGCATCGGGCTGTCGATGGTCGCGACCTGGGCGGTGTGCGGGATCGTCGCCGCCTTCGCCACGCACGGCGCGATTGCCGAGATGATCCGCCCGGCGCTCGAACCAGTATCGTCGTTCGGGGCGATCGCGACGATCCTGTATTTCTTCGTCGCGGGATATCTGATCGTCGCGATGATCTTCCTGGTGATCGGGGCGGTGTCGGATTCGATGCGCGATGCGCAGGGCTATCTGACGCCGGTGCTGCTGGTCGTCATGATCCCGGTCACGCTGCTGGTGCAGGCGGTGCTGCGCGGGGCGAGCGGGCCGCTGGTCGAGCTGCTGACGTGGATCCCGATCTGGACGCCGTTCGCGGTGCTGGCGCGGCTCGGCAGCGGCATGCCGTTGTGGCAGATCTGGGCGACCGGCGCGCTGACCGCGGCGTTCATCGTGGTGGAGGTGGTGCTGCTGGGCCGCATCTTCCGCGCGAGCCTGCTGGCGAGCGGCGGGCGGCCGAATTTTGGCGCGCTGCTGGGGCTGATGCGGCGGGCGGCCTAAGCCTTGAACCGTCACCCCGGACTTGATCCGGGGTCCCGCTTTCTTGTCCACGGTAGCAGAAGAAGCGGGACCCCGGGTCAAGCCCGGGGTGACGAAGATGGCGGTGTAGCACCCCACCCATTGCCGCGGTCCCACCGCTGCGCCACACTCCCCCCATCCATCCGTTCCGGAGTTCGCCTGTGCTCAAGCGTCTGATCCTGCCTGCCTTGTTGCTGTCCACCGCCGCCCATGCGCAGACCGCGCCGACCTTCGACACGAAGCGCATCTCGCGCGATATCCAGACGCTCTCCAGCGATGCGTTCGAGGGGCGCGGACCGGCGACCCCGGCCGAGGCGAAGGTCATCGCCTATATCGCCGAACAGATGAAGGCCGCCGGGCTGCAACCCGCCGGCGACAAGGGCAGCTGGTATCAGGACGTGCCGCTGCTCAAATCCGATATCGTCGGCACGCCGCTGCTGTCGATCACGTCGGCAGGCACGAAGCGGACGCTGAGCCAGGGCAACGAGATCGCGGTGCGCGCCGCGCTGACCGGCCAGCCATCGGTCGCCATCGCCCATGCGCCGCTCGTCTTCGTCGGGTACGGCGTGAAGGCGCCCGAGCGGAACTGGGACGACTTCAAGGGCGTCGACCTGAAGGGCAAGATCATGGTCGTGCTGATCAACGACCCCGATTTCGAAGGCGGCGAGGGCGATTTCGGCGGCAAGGCGATGACCTATTATGGCCGCTGGACCTACAAGTATGAGGAAGCCGCGCGGCAGGGCGCGGCGGGCATCCTGATCGTCCATGAAAGCGCGCCGGCCTCCTATGGCTGGGCGACGGTCAAGAATTCGAACACCAACACGATGTTCGACATCGTGCGGAAAGACCCCAAGGCGTCGCACGTGCCGATGGAGGGCTGGATCCAGCGCGATCTCGCCGTGCAGCTGTTCAAACAGTCGGGGCTGGATTTCGAAGCGGCCAAGGCGGCGGCGCGCAAGGCGGATTTCCGGCCCGTGCCGCTGAAAGCCACACTCGACGCGCGCTATAGCGTGAAGCCGGAGGTCATCACCTCGTACAATGTCGCGGGCGTCCTGCCCGGCACGACGCATCCGCAAGAGACGGTGGTCTATTCGGCGCATTGGGACCATCTCGGCATCGGACAGCCCGATGCGAAGGGCGACCGCATCTATAACGGCGCGCTCGACAACGCGTCGGGCATCGCCGCGATGCTCGAACTGGCGCGTGCCTATGGCGCGGGGCCGAAGCCGGATCGTTCGGTCCTGTTCCTGGCCGTGACGGCGGAGGAAAAGGGGCTGCTCGGCACCGAATATTATGCCGCCAACCCGCTGCGTCCGCTGGCGACGACCGCCGGGGTCATCAACATGGACGGACCGTTCGCACCGTCCGCCTCGCGCGATTTCAGCATTTCGGGGTCGGCGAAGCTCGACCTGCTGACCATGCTGACCGAAGTGGCGGGCACGCAGGGCCGCCGCTATTCGCCCGATCCCAAGCCGGAGGCGGGCAGCTTCTACCGCTCCGACCATTTCCCCTTCGCCAAGCGCGGCGTGCCGGCACTGTCCTATAGCGGCGGGCGCGACCTGGTGGTCGGCGGCACGGCGCGCGCGAAGGAACTGGCCGATGCCTATACCCGCGACAAATATCATCAGCCGGCCGACGAATATGATCCCAACTGGGATACCGGCAGCGTGCAGAGCGACCTGACGATCCTCTACACGCTCGGCCGCCGCCTGGCGGACGGGCGCGACTGGCCGAACTGGTCGAGCGACAGCGAATTCCGCGCGGCCCGCGACCGGACGACGGCGGCGCGGGGGAAGTAACGCACCCCCGAACGCAACGTCACCCCGGGCTTGATCCGGGGTCCCGCTTCTTTCCTCCCTTCTGCGTACCCCCGCGCAGGCGGGGGTCCAGGGTTACTCGCCGGCCGCTATCCTGTTTGGCTCTGGACCCCCGCCTGCGCGGGGGTACGGAAAGGAGCGCGCTCTACTTCACCACCACCCGCCACGGCACGGGCGCGGTCGCCGGTTTCCAGCACCCTTCCAGCGCCTTCGCAAAGTCGCTGGCCCATGCCCCGGCGGTGCCGGGCTTGAGCCAGCCATCATAGCTGACGCGCAGGTTGAACTCTTCGAGATCGAACCGGATCGTGTCTGCGTGGAGCACGATTTCCGACAGACGCCGGTCGAAATCGACACCCGCGGCAAAGCGCAGCTCGGGAAGGCGCGCCAGCTGCGCCATCGCCTTCGGACATTGCCGCACATCGGCCTCGACCCATTCCAGCCCGGCGCCATCGAGGCCGCGTCGCAGCGCGTCGTCGCTGTCGGGCCTCGCCTGTGCCAGCGTACCGATCAGCCGATAGCCGCGCTGGCGCGGGCGGTCCGGCGTGCCGGGGAAGGGGGCGCGGAGCATCCGCGCGATCAGCCGCTGGCCACAGTTCAGGCTGGCTTCGCTGTCGTCCTGGTCGGTGTCGACGCAGCCTTTGCGGATGGCGATGGTGTAGACCGGCATATCAACGTCATCGCCCAGATAGCGGATCGCGATGGCCGGTCGCGGCCGTTCGGGGAAGAACCGTCCCGGATCGAACGCCAGCGCCCGCGTACGTTCGGCGACGTCGTACCTTAGCGTCTCCTGCGCGGGAGCGGCGGTGACGAGGAACAGGGCGACGAGCGGGACAAGGCGGAGCATGCCGCATCCTGCCACGTTCCCTGCCGACGCGACATACGGAACATCCCCCGCCGCCGCCGGTTCGGGATGTCGGTCCGCTGCGTCCGGGCATGCCTCTGGTCCCGCGACGCTTTCCCGCTATAGGCTGCCCCCATGAACGAGCTCTGGAACCATATCGTCGCCGATTTCGCCAATATAGGCAGCCCCTCGGCGCTGGCCGCCTTCGGGCAGGTCGTGCTGATCGACGTGATGCTGGCCGCCGACAATGCTATCGTCGTCGGTGCGCTGGCCGCCGGGCTGCCGCCGGCGATGCGGCGCAAGGTGATCCTGATCGGCGTCGGCGCGGCGCTGGTCCTGCGCGTCGCCTTCGCGCTGGTCGTGACCCAGCTGTTGCAGGTGACCGGCCTCGTCTTTGCCGGCGGGCTGCTGCTGGTGTGGGTCGCGTGGAAGATGTGGCGCGAGCTGAAGGACGACGGCCACGACACGACCGAGGAGACGGCGCTGAAGGCCGCCGCCCCGCGCAGCTTCGCCAGCGCCGCCTGGGCCGTCGCGATCGCCGACGTGTCGATGAGCCTCGACAACGTCCTCGCCGTGGCGGGTGCGGCGCGCGACCATCCGGGCATCCTCGCCATCGGCCTGATCCTGTCGGTCGCGCTGATGGGCGTCGCCGCCAACGTGCTGGCCCGCGTGATCGAGCGTTATCGCTGGGTCGCCTATATCGGCCTTGTCGTCATCGTCTGGGTCGCGTGCAAGATGATCTACGAAGGGCTGGTCGATCCGTCGCGCGGCATCCTGACGCTGTTCGGCTGAGATACTGCTTCGTCATCCCGGGCTTGACCCGGGATCCCGCTTCTTCTGCGACCGTGCCGAGACAGCGGGCCCCGGATCAAGTCCGGGGTGACGATGAAAATACTGTCTTCAAAATAGCTTGCGCAGCGACAGTGCGATCGTGCGTCCCAGCGGGTTGAGATAGGCCTGCTGGAACGCGATCGGCGTCGCGCCGGTCGCGTCGCGCACCGCCTGCCGGGTATCGAACAGGTTGACGATGCCGAGCGACAGCCGCGCGCCCTTCGCCCAGCCCGGTGCCTTGGTCCCGCCCATCTGCTCGGCGAGGTTGGCGAACAGGTTCAGGTCGACCGTCGCCAGATCGCCATAATTGAGGTCGCCGCCCGGCCCGCGCAGCGTCGTGCCCGCCTGCCACCGCGCGGTGATGCGCGCGCCCAGCCCCCGCTTGAACGCCCCGGCCTGCGCCTCGACGCTGTGCCGCGCGCGTCCGCCGCGCAGGTCGAGCGCACCGCCGTCCAGCAGGTCGAGCACCGGCCCGCCATCGGTGAGCGTCAGGCGGTCCTGCAACCGCCACACATGGTCGATGCTGAAGATCAGCCGGCTCGTCAGATTCTCGAACCGCCGCGCCTGCGGGCTGCCCGCCTCGACCATCTGGACGCGCGCGCCGGACGGCAGGCGGCGGCGGACCTCCGCCTCGCTGGAGAAGCTGCGCACCCGCGCCGGCTCGATTCCGGGCGGCAGCGGCCCCAGCGGCCGGACATAGCGCAGGCCCCAGCGCAACTCCTGCTGCCGGCTGCGCGCGAAATTGACCGGCGTTGCGTCGATCCGCTGCAACCGTCCGGCCGCGTCGCGCGTCACCCGGTCGGGAAACGCCGCCTCGACCGCCGGGGTCAGCAGCGGAAAGGACGCGATCGGATCGTCGATCCGGGTGCGGATATAGTCGGCGGTCAGCGTCAGGTCCCGCTTCGCCCAGGGCTGCCACGACAGCCCCAGCGCGGTGACGCGCCGGTCGTCGGGGCGCAGCGCGCGGTTGCCGCCAAGGATGCGGGTCGCATCGACCGTCTCGCCCGCCCCGCTGTCGAAGGTCCGCGCATTGGGCAGCACCAGCAGCGGCGATCCGAGCTGTTCGACACTCGGCGCGGACTGTTCGGCGGTCGCCGATCCCAGCAGCGTCAGCCCCGCGACCGGCGTCCACTGTACGCCGCCGCCCAGCGTCCGCAGCCCGCCCGCATCGGACAGCTCCTCTAGGGCGACATTGGCGTTGAGCGAGACGAGGCCGATGCCGCGCGTGACCGGCAGGTCGATGCTGGCCTGCACATTGGCGGCATCGCGCCCCAGCGACGTGGCGGCGACATTCTCGCCCAAGCGCGACCGGCTGTCGAAGCTGCGCGTCGCCACCCCACCGCGCAGGCTGAGCGCGGCATTGCCGGCGGGCAGCGCGAAGGGCGATCCGTTAACCAGCAGGTCGGCCTGCGCCAGCATATTGGTGAAGCGCGCATCGTTGCGCGGCGCGGCGGCGATGCCGGTATCGGTCACCGTGTCGCTCCGCGTCCGGTCGAGCGTCCCCGTCGCGGTCCACAGCCATTTGCCCGCGCGTCCGCCCAGCGTCGTACCGAGATGCGCGGTGGTCGTGTCGCCGTCGCGGCGCAGCACGCGATCGGCCCCGCGCCCGACCAGCGCCCGCGTCGCCATCGTCTCGACCCGCGCATCCAGCGTCGCCGCTACCTCGCCGAACGGCGTGCCGGCGACCGTCGCGCCCAGTGCCGCGCGGCGGGTCTCGGGCAGCAGCGTGCGCGCCCTGCCCAGTGCCGGATCGCCCGGTTGCACGATGTCGCGTTCGTCCTCGGTCAGCGCGCTCGCCCGGCTAAGCTCCGCCTGCACCATCGTCCGGGTGTCGCCCCGCAGCCGCAGGAGATTGGCGGTGGCGCCGATGGTCGCCTGTCCGCCGCCGGTCGGCATGCCGCCGGTCAGCTGGCCGATCCGGGAGGCATAGCGTTCGCGGGTGACGATGTTCACCACCTTGCGGTCCGCCGGAAAGCCATAGGCCAGCGCGACCGCCTCGGGCAGGATTTCGGTCCGCTCGATCGCCTCGGTCGGCAGGTTGGCGATCTCGTTGACGCTCGACACGCGGCGGCCGTTGAGCAGCACCGCCGGCCCCGCATCGCCGCGCCCGCGCCCGCTCGCCACCGCCGCGCCCAGCGCTTGCAGCAGCTCCTGCACATTGTTCGCGCCATAGGCCCGGATGTCGAGCGCGGAGAGCGTGCGTTCGGGCGGGATCGTGCCGGTCACCGACCCGCGCGGCCGTTCGCCCCGCACCACGATATCGTCGCGCGGCGGGGTGGCAGGCGCGGGGGCGGGGGCGGCCTGGCCCCCGGCGAGCAGGGCGATCAGCAGCGCCGCTCCCATCAGGGTTCCCGCCGCGCGTTGAACGGCAGGGTGGCGAGGCCGGCGATGATCACGTTACCCGCCATGGCCGTCCCCTCCGGCGCCAGCGCCAGCGCAAAGGTCACGCGCGGTTTCGATTCGATGCCGAACGTCGCGCAACCCTGCGTCACCGTGACTTCCTCCAGCGGCTTCCAGGTCGGCGCCTTGGTGGTGCGATAGCGCCCGCTCCATCCCTTGCCGTCGCGCGACAGGTCGAACGTCCAGTCGGCCCCGGCGAAATTGCCGGTCCATTGGCCCGCGACGCGATCGGCGCTGCCCGGCGCAGCACAGGGCGCATCGGGACTGGCAAGGGCGAGGACGATGACGAGGATGGTGAACATGCGAACTCCCGTGGCGAAGAGCCGCCATCCAACCACGTGGTTGTAGCGTCACGATGGCGCGTTCGTGTCGCCGGGCGATACGCAGATGCTACAAAGCCATGCTATCGGGCGGGGGATGCCGACCGATGCTCCCCCCGCCGACCGCATAATCGTCGTCGACGACGACACCAGCATCCGCGACGCGCTGGCCGAATATCTGGGCGGGCATGGCTATGCGGTGCGCACCGCGCCCGGCGCGGCGGCATGCGACCGGTTGTGGATGGAGGCGCCGGCGGACCTGCTGGTCATCGACGTGATGATGCCGGGCGAGGACGGGCTGTCGCTGTGCCGCCGCCTCGCGCCGCTGGGGGTGCCGATCCTGATGCTGAGCGCGCTGGACGGGGTGACCGACCGGATCGTCGGGCTGGAGGTCGGGGCATGGGATTATCTGGCCAAGCCGTTCGAACCGCGCGAGCTGCTCGCCCGCGTCCGCGCGCTGCTGCGCCGGCCGCGCGCGGTCGAACCGGTGGCGGCCGGCGACGATGCGGTGGTCTTTGCCGGATGGTGGTTCAGCCCGGCCGAACGGCGCTTACGCGATCCGCAGGGGCGGCCGCTGCTGCTGAGCGAAGGCGAACATGCGCTGCTCGCCGCCTTCGTCCGGCGGGCGGGCCGCGTGCTCAGCCGCGACGCGCTGCTCGACGCCGCGCGCGGGATCGATGCCGCCAGCTATGACCGCGCGATCGACATCGCGGTCAGCCGGCTGCGGCGCAAGCTGGCGGAAGGGGACGCGACCCCGCTGATCGAAACGGTGCGCGGCGCGGGCTATCGCTTCGTGCCGGCGGTGCGCCCGGCATGATCCGCGCCTTCTGGCGACGGCCCAGCGCGCTGACCGCCATCGGCGGGTTCAGCGTCGCCATCGCGATCCTGAGCGTCGCGATCACCGCCAGCATCGTGCTGCTGATGCCCGATCCGCCGGCGGTGCGGCTGACGCTGGCCGATGCGGCGGCGGCGCTGCGCGGCGCGGAAAACGGCCTCGTCCGCAGCATCGGCGCGCCGCCCGCCGGGCCGCCCAATCCGATCCAGCAACAGGTGCTCGCCCAGGCGCTCGGCCGGCCGGTCGGCGACGTCCGCGTCGTCTGGCTCGACGCGCCGCCACGCAAGAGGCCGGTCGGTGAGGTCATCGTCGTTACCCCGCACCGAGGGAGCGGCAGCCCGTTTCCCGGCGGCACCATGGTGTTGCAGATGAAGGGCGGACGGCCGATGCGGGTGGTCGACCGGTTGCCCGACGGGCCGCTCGGCACGGTATTGCTGCGCCTGCCGCAGCCGCCCTTCGCCGCCGGCGTCCGCCTGTCCGACGGGCGCTGGCTGACGGTTCGGCCGGCCGCGCCGCTGCTGGGGGGATGGCGGTGGAAGGTGCTGGTCGCGCTCGCGGTCAGCCTGGTCGTGCTGGCGCCGCTCGCCTGGCTGTTCGCGCGGCGGCTGACCCGCCCGTTCCGCGTGCTGGCCCGCGCGATCGATGCCGGGCTCGACCCGCCCCAGGCGCAAGGGCCCCGCGAATTGCAGGAGGCGGCGGGCGCGATCCTGCAGCTGCGCACCCGCCTCGCGGCGGAGAGCGAGGACCGGTTGCGGATGCTGACCGCGGTCGCCCACGACCTGCGCACCCCGCTGACCAGCCTGAAGCTCAGGTTGGAATCGGTGCCCGAGCCGCAGCGCGCGCGGATGGTGGCCGATGCCAACCGGATGCAGGCGATGATCGCCGACGTGCTCGACTTCGCGCGCACCGCCGACGCCACCCGCCACCCGGTCGGCCTGCGTCCGCTGGTGGCGGAGGTGGTGGCCGACGCCCCGGCGATGACGCTCGATCCCGGGCCGGAAGTAACGGTCAGCGTGGTCGAGGCCGGCCTGCGCCGCGCGGTCGAGAATCTGGTGCGCAACGCGGTGGACTATGCCGGCGGGGGGCGGATCGCGGTCGCGCGGGACGGGGATCGCGCGGTGATCGAGGTGATCGACACCGGCCCCGGCATCGCGCCCGCCGACCGCACCCGCCTGCTGCGCCCGTTCGAACGCGGCGACGCCTCGCGCAACCGCGATACCGGCGGGGTCGGGCTGGGGCTCAGCATCGTGCAGGGCTTTGCCGAACGCCATGGCGGCACGCTCGAACTGACCGACGCGCCGGGCGGGGGGATGGTGGCGCGGTTGGTGTTGCCGGTGGTCGGGTGACCAAGCCCCGACCTCTCTTCTCGTCACCCCGGGCATAACCCGGGGTGACGGGGATCACCCCAACGTCTTCAACAACGTCTCCCACCACAACACCCCCGGATCGAAGGTCGCGACCGGCACCCGTTCGTTCAGCCCGTGGGCGAAACTGTCGCTCGCCTTCATGAATACGCCGCCGACCCCGAAGCTCGGAATGCCGTGCGCGCGGAAATGCATCGAATCGGTCGCGCCGGCCTCCTGCATCGGCACGACCAGCAGCCCCGGCGCCCGTTCGGTTACCGCCGCCTTCACCGCCGCGACGACCTTCGGATCGAGCGGGGAGGCGCCGGCCTCGATCGTGCCATTGTCGTTGAAGGTCACCGCGACCTTGGGATCGGCGGCCAGTTCGGTCAGCTTGGCCGCGACCTGCGCGCGCGGCGTACCCGGAAAGATGCGGCAGTTGATGTTCGCGACCGCGCGCTGCGGCAGCGCGTTGGGCGCATGGCCGCCATTGAACATGGTGGGGACGCAGGTGGTGCGGACCTGCCCGATATAGCGCTTGTCGGCCGACAGCACGTCCGCCGCGGCGGTGTCGTTCGGATTGGCGGCGAACGCCTTCATCGCCGCGCCCAGCGGGCCGGGCGTCATCGTCGCGGTGCCGGCCAGCGACGCCTTGGTAATCTCGTTCTGTTGCGGGGGAAAGCGATAGGCGGCGATCCGCCCGACCGCCGCCGCCAGGCGGACGATGGCATTGTCCGGTCCCGGACGGCTGCTGTGCCCGCCCGGATCGGTGACGGTCAGGTGCCAGTCGCCATAGACCTTCTCCGCCGCCTGCAATCCGTACACCATCGGTTTGCCGTCATCGCCCAGCAGCCCTCCACCGGCATCGGCGTTCAGCACCAGAGCGGCGTTCCTGTACGCCTCCGCCGCCGCCCGCGTCGTCTTCATCGTGGTTTCTTCATCGCCGGTCAGCACCAGCACGATGTCGCGCTGCGGCACCCATTTCGCGCGGCGCAGCTTCATCAGCGTCGCGACCGCCATCGACAGCCCGGCCTTGTTGTCCAGGCTGCCGCGTCCGAAGACATAGCCATTCTCGATCACCGGGGTGAACGGGTCGCGGGTCCAGTCCTTCGGATCGGCCTCCACCACGTCCATATGCGCCAGCACCACGGTCGGCTTCGCAGCCCGGTCGCGGCCGGGATAGCGCGCGGTCAGATAGCCGGTCTCCCCCATCGCCACGAAGCGGACCTCGGCGGGATCGAACCCGGCGGAGAGCAGCTTGCCCTTCAGATACGCGGCATAGGCCGGCACCTGCCCGCGCCCGGCGACGGTCTGGAACTTCACCCCGTCGGTCAGCAGCGTGACCGCTTCCTTGCCCCCCGGCGTCGACGGCGCGTCCTGCGCCTGCGCGGCGATCGGGCCCAGCATGGCAATTCCGGCAAGCAGCATCCGCATCATCGTCTTCCCCTTTGGCCGGAAGGGTGCGCGGTTCGCGCCGATCGCGCAAGGGCGCCGACGATATCCGGCAAACCCCCGCGCTATGCACCGGCACGATCCTGACCTACACCGGGGCCGACCACGGATCGTGCGGTGGCCATCGCCGCCGAACGGCTTCGAGCCGTAAACCGCAGGCGCAGCGGAATTCGTTGCGCCTGACTGTTTTATATCGTATACGATACGAGATATCCATGGAGGTTGATGTGGTTTCTGGTTCGAGCATGTGGACGGGCGTCTATCCCGCGGCGACGACGCAGTTCGCGGCCGATGGGTCGGTCGATATCGATGCGACGCAGCGCGGTCTGGTCGCGCTGGTCGAGGACGGGGTCGACGGGCTGATCCTGCTCGGCACCTGCGGTGAGAACAACTCGCTCGACGTCGAGGAAAAGCATGCCGTGCTGCGCGCGGGTGTCGAGGCGGTCGGCGGGCGCGTGCCTTTGGTGTGCGGCGTGTCCGAATTCACCACGCGCCGCGCGGCGGCGTTTGCCAAGGAGGTCGAGGATATCGGCGTCGACGCGCTGATGCTGCTGCCCGCCATGGTCTATGTACCGACGCCCAACGAACTGGCGACGCATTTCCGCACCGTCGCGGACGCGACCGGGCTGCCGATTATGCTCTACAACAACCCGCCGGCCTACCGCGTGTCGGTCGATTTCGCCACGCTCGCGCTGCTCGAACCGGTGAAGAACATCGTCGCGGTCAAGGAGAGCGCACCCGATCCGCGCCGCTTCACCGACGTCATCAACCGCTTCGGCGACCGCTATATCGTGATGGCGGGCCTCGACGACGTGGCGCTGGAGGGCATGTTGCTCGGGGCCAGCGGATGGGTGTCGGGCCTGACCAGCGCCTTCCCGCAGGAATCGGTCGCGCTGATCGCGGCGGTCGATCGCGGCGACTGGGAAGAGGCGCGGCGCATCTATCGCTGGTTCATGCCGCTGCTCCACCTCGATGCCGAACATGACCTCGTCCAGTCGATCAAGCTGGCCGAGGAGATCATGGGCCGCGGGTCGGAACGCGTCCGCCTGCCGCGCCTGCCGCTCGAAGGCGCGCGCCGGGCAGAGGTGATCGCGATGGTCGAGAAATGCGCGGCGACGCGGCCGGTGCTGACCGCGCCGTCGGTGGAGGCGGCTGCCGCCTGATGCGCCACACCTTCTTCTGCATCGACGGCCACACGGCGGGCAATCCCGTCCGCCTGGTGGCCGGGGGCGCCCCGCTGCTGCGCGGTGCCAGCATGGCGGAGCGGCGCCAGGATTTCCTGGCGCGCTTCGACTGGATCCGCACCGGGCTGTGCTTCGAGCCGCGCGGCCACGACATGATGTCGGGCGGGTTCCTCTATCCGCCGTGCGGCGATGCGGATGCGGCGATCCTGTTCATCGAAACGTCGGGCTGCCTGCCGATGTGCGGGCACGGCACGATCGGGATCATCACCTTCGCCCTCGAAAACGGGCTGATCACCCCGCGCGAGCCGGGACGGCTCCGCGTCGAGGTGCCCGCCGGGGTGATCGACATCGACTATGTAGCGTACGGCAACCGGGTCCGCTCGGTAAGGATCCGCAACGTCCCCGCCTATCTGGCGAAACAGGGCGTGCAGGTCGATGTGCCGGGCTTCGGCGCGCTGTCGATCGATGTCGCCTATGGCGGCAATTATTATGCGATCATCGAGCCGCAGGGGCCGTACACCGGCCTCGACGATCTGGGTGCGGCGCGGATCGTGGAGCTCAGCCGCACGATCCGCGACCTGGTGCGCGCGGTCTATGAACCGGTCCATCCGCTCGAACCGACGATCCGCGGGGTCAGCCATGTGCTCTGGGCCGACGCGCCGAAGGGCAAGGGCGCGGACGGGCGCAACGCGGTCTTCTACGGCGAACGCGCGATCGATCGCAGCCCGTGCGGCACCGGCACCTCGGCCCGCCTCGCCCATCTCGCGGCGACCGGCCGGTTGACCATCGGCGACCGCTTCGTCCACGAAAGCTATATCGGCAGCCGCTTCATCGGCCGGGTCGAGGCGGAAACGACGATCGGCGATCAACCGGCGATCGTGCCGTCGATCGAAGGGTCGGCGATCGCGACCGGCTTCAACACGATCTGGATCGATCGCGAGGACCCGTTCTTCGCCGGGTTCACGGTGGTCTGACAGCACAATAACGACAAACGGGAGGGGCGCATGGCACGAGGATTACTGGGGCCGCTCAAGCCCCTCGACGCAGGCGAAACCGATCCGGAACGCCGCCTGCGCAAGACGCTCAGCTGGCCGCATCTGATCGCGCTCGGCATCGGGGCGATCGTCGGCACCGGCATCTATACGCTGACCGGGGTCGGGGCGGATCGCGCCGGGCCGGCGGTGATCCTGTCCTTCGCCATCGCCGGCGCGGTCTGTGCCTGCGCCGCGCTCGCCTATGCCGAAATGGCGACGCTGATCCCGACCGCGGGCAGCGCCTACACCTACAGCTATTCGGTGATCGGCGAGAGCGTCGCCTGGATCGTCGGGTGGAGCCTGATCCTCGAATATTCGCTCGCCTGTTCGACGGTCGCGGTCGGGTGGTCGGCCTATCTGGTCGGATGGTTGCAGAGCGTCGGCCTGCAGTTGCCCGCGATGCTGCTGTCGGGGCCGCACAGCGGCGGGATCGTCAACCTGCCCGCGGTGCTGGTGGCGCTGGGCATCGCCGGGATGCTGGTCGCGGGCACGCGCGAAAGCGCCACGTTCAACATCGTGCTGGTCGCGATCAAGATGACCGCGCTGGCGGTCTTCGTGCTGTTCGCTTTGCCCGCATTCAACGGCGCCAATTTCGAACCGTTCATGCCCTATGGCTTTGGCAGCACGGTGCAGGGCGGGGCGACGCGCGGGGTGATGGCGGCGGCGGCGATCGTGTTCTTCGCCTTTTACGGGTTCGATGCCGTCGCGACCTCGGCGGAGGAAGCGCGCAATCCCGGCCGCGACCTGACCATCGGCATCATCGGGTCGATGGCGGCGTGCACCGCCATCTATATGGGGGTCGCGGTCGCGGCGATCGGGGCGGTCAGCTATGTCGATCTCGGCCGCTCGGCCGAACCGCTCGCCTATGTCCTGCGCAGCTTGCAGCATCCCTTCGCCGCCTGGGCGATCGGCCTTGCCGCGCTGATCGCGCTCCCTTCGGTCATCCTGGTGATGATGTACGGGCAGAGCCGCATCTTCTTCGTCATGTCGCGCGACGGGCTGCTGCCGCGCTCGCTCAGCCGCGTGTCGGCGCGCACCGGATCGCCCGCGCTGGTGACGATGGTGACCGGCGTGTTCGTCGCCGCCGTCGCCGGCTTCTTCCGCCTCGACGAGATTGCCGAGCTGGCCAATGCCGGCACGCTGCTCGCCTTCATCGCGGTCGCGGCGTGCATGATGATCCTGCGGCGCCGCGCGCCCGAACTGCAGCGCGTGTTCCGCTGCCCCGCGCCGTTCGCGGTCGGCACGCTGGCGATCCTCGGCTGCGTCTATCTGCTGGTCAGCCTGCCGTCGCAGACGCTGGTGCGGTTCGCGCTGTGGAACATCATCGGCGTCGTCTTCTACCTCCTTTACGGTCGCGTGCGCAGCCTGGTGCGGGTGCGCGCGTGAGCGGCGATGCGGTCGTCATCGGCGACGGCGTTGTCGGGCTGAACGTCGCGCTGGCGCTGCAACGCCGGGGCAGGGCGGTGACGATCGTCGCCCCCGATCAGCCATGGCGCGGCGCGTCGTGGGGCAATGCCGGGCATATCGCGGTCGAACAGGTCGAACCGCTCGCCTCGCTGGCGACGGTGCGTAGCGTGCCCGCCCGGCTGTTCCTGCGCGGCGGGGCGCTGGCCCTGCCGCCGCGCGCCATCGCCGCCTGGCTGCCCTTTGCGCTCCGGATGCTGCGCGCCGCCGCGCCGGCCCGCTTCGCCGGGGGCAAGGCGGCGCTGTCGGCGATGCTGGCGACCGCCATCCCGGCATGGCAGCGGGTGCTGGCCGATACCGGGCGGCCCGACCTGCTGCGGATCGACGGGCATTTCGTCGTGTGGGAAAGCGCGGAGAGTGCCGCGCGCGGGCAGGCGGCGTGGGCGCGGACCGATACCGGCACCGCGACGTGGCGCGCGGCGACGCCGGCCGAGCTGGCCCGGCTCCAGACGCTGACCCATGTGCCGATCGCCGGGGCGATCCGGTTCGAGGGCAGCGGGCAGATCACCGATTCCGCTGCGCTGGGCGACGCCTTGCGGAGCCGCTTCGTCGCGGCGGGCGGCACGTTCGTGCACGACCGCGCGCGCGGGGTGGTCGAGCGCGAGGGGCGGGCGCGCGTCCTGCTGGAACAGGGCGCGCCGATCGACGCCGATGTCGCGGTCGTCGCGGCAGGCGCGGCATCGGCCGCGCTGGTCGCGGCGGCGGGACTGCACGCGCCGCTGATCGCCGAGCGCGGCTATCATGTCGAGGGCGATCCCGGCGACTGGCCCGCCGACATGCCGCCGGTGGTGTTCGAGGACCGCTCGATGATCGTTACCCGCTTCGCCCACCGGCTGCGCGCGGCGAGCATCGTCGAATTCGCCCGGACCGACATGGCCCCCGACCCGCGAAAATGGGCGCGCATCCGGGGGCATGTCGCCGCGCTCGGCCTGTCGCTGCGCGCGCCGGTTGAACCGTGGATGGGCGCGCGGCCGACCCTGCCCGACTATCTGCCCGCGATCGGGCGTCGCGGGGCGGTGGCCTATGCCTTCGGGCACCAGCATCTCGGGCTGACACTGGCGGCGACCAGTGGCGAGGCGCTGACCGCGCTGCTGCATGGCGACGCGCCGCCCTTCGACCTGACGCCGTTCGCGCTCGAGCGATTTCGCTGAGCGATGGTTGCGCCGGAGACGGTGCACGCTAAGTGGCGTACTACGGTATACCACCGTGGCACGGGATTTTCTGCATGACCGGTATCGTCGTCCGTAACCTTTCCGAACAGCTGGTCGTGCTGCTGCGCGACCGTATCCTTGCGGGCCGGATCGATGCCGATCGCGCCATCCGGCAGGATGCGCTGGCCGCCGAACTGGGCGTCAGCAAGATTCCGCTGCGCGAGGCGCTGACCCGGCTCGAACAGGAAGGGCTGGTCCGGCTGCACGCCAATCGCGGCTATTTCGTCCGCGAACTGACCATGGACGAGGCGGAGGAGGTCTATGCGCTCCGCCTGAAGCTGGAGCCGGAGGTGGCCGGCGTGGCGGCGATGCGCGCGACCGATGCCGAACGCGACCTGGCGATCCGCACGCTGGCGCAGCTGGACGAGGTGACCAACGCGCATGGCGACGGCGTCGGCGCGTTCAACCGCGCCTTCCACCTCGCGCTGCTGCGCCCCTCGCGCCAGACGATCACGACCACCATGCTCGAACGGCTGCACGTGCTGGGCGAACGCTATGTCCGCCGCCACCTCGAACCGCTGGGCCGCGACCAGCGCGCGAACGACGAACATGCCCAGCTGCTGCAATGCTGGCTGGCGCGCGACGCATCGGCGGTCGCCGCGCGGATGTACGCCCATATCGAACAGACCGTGCTCGACCTGCGCCGCGAATTCGGCAACGACGGCGGCGACGGCGTCGCTTGAGGCGCCCCCGCCCGGCGCTGGGGGATATGCGCCGTTCCCAACGATTTAGTTCCATTTCAACCGCCCACGCGCATCAAAAGAAGGTGCGGTGTGCAACGACGCTTATAAATATACCTGGATATCGTATAATATATTTGAAGCGTCCGCGATGATGTGGCAATCTGCTCCGACAATAACGGGGGATGGACATGCGACGTACGACGAGATTGCTGGCTTCCGCGGCGGTGACGGCGCTGGTGCTGGGGAATGCGCTGCCCGCGCTGGCGCAGACGACGACCGATGGTCAGGTCGCGGGCGAAGCGACCGGCGATGAAACCATCACGGTGACCGGATCGCGCATCGCGCAGCCCGGCGCCAAGAGCAACAGCCCGATCACGACGGTCGGTGCCGAGGAAATCCGGCTACAGGGCGCGACCAATGTCGAAAATGTCCTCGACCGACTGCCGCAGATCACGCCCGATGCGAACGAAAACGTGTCGAACGGGTCGGACGGCACCGCGCGGGTCAACCTGCGCAACCTCGGCAGCAACCGCAATCTCGTCCTCGTCAACGGCCAGCGGCTGCTGCCGATCCAGGCGACCGACCTGAACTTCATCCCGGGCTTCATGGTCGAACGGGTCGACGTGATGAGCGGCGGCGCATCGGCGGTCTACGGCTCCGACGCGGTGTCGGGCGTCATCAACTTCGTGCTGCGCGACAATCTGAACGGCGTGAAGACCGACGTGCAATACGGGTTTTCGGCACATCACAACAATAACGACGCCTATCGCGCGCGCGTCCGCGCGGCGGGTTTCACGCCGGCGCTCAGCACCCCGGTCGACGGGCAGCGCTTCGACGCGAACATCGCGATGGGCGCGAATTTCGCCGAGGATCGCGGCAACGTCACCGCCTATTTCGGCTATCGCGACGTGCGGCCGATCCTGCAATACAACCGCGACGTGTCGGCCTGCGCGCTCGACCCGGTATTCTCGGGCGATCCGGAGGCTGCGACCGCGCTGACCTGCGGCGGGTCGTCGAACAACCAATATGGCCGGTTCGTGCCGCTGCGCGCGGGCATCGCGCCGGGCGGCTACAACAACACGGTCGACGGCAACAAGACCTGGGTCCAGTACAACCCCAGCTTCCGCTACAATTACGCGCCGCTCAACTATTTCCAGCGCAACGGCACCCGCTTCACCGCCGGCGCCTTCGCGAAATATGAAGTGACGCCTGCGGCCCAACTCTATGGCAGCTTCATGTTCATGGACGATCGCACCAATTCGCAGGTCGCTCCCTCCGCGCTGTTCCAGGGCTATCCCTATTCGATCAACTGCAACAACCCGCTGATGAGCGCGCAGCAGGCGACGTTGCTGTGCGGCGCGGCGGCGGCGGGAACCAACGTCAACCAGGACGTCTATATCGGCTATCGCCCGGTCGCCGCCCCGGCACAGCCGCGTCGCGACGACCTGCGCCACACCGATTATCGCGTGACCGGCGGCGTGCGCGGGGAGATTGCGAAGGGCATCCGCTACGACCTCAACGCACTGTTCTCGACCGTCATCTTCAACGAAACCTATCGCAACGACATCGATCCCGCGCGTGCCAACCGCGCGCTGAAGGTCGATCTGGTCAACGGCGTGCCGACCTGCCGGTCGGTGATCGACGGGACGGACCCGACCTGCGTGCCGCTCAACGTGTTCCAGTTCCGCGGGCCGACCGCCGCGGCGCTGAACTATATCTATGCGCCGACCAGCACCGAGGGGCTGGACCGCGAGACGGTGATCGCCGGCACGGTCAATTTCGACGGGTCCGAATATGGCGTGAAGCTGCCCTGGGCCGAAACCGGCATCGGCGCGGTGTTCGGCGTCGAGCATCGCCGCGAGAGCCTGGAATTCCGGGCCGATGCGCTGGCGATCGCCAAGGGGACCAAGGAGATTTCGGGCGCGTTCGACGTGACCGAAGGCTTCACCGAAATCCGCGTGCCGATCATCGAGGATCGCCCGTTCTTCGACGAATTGTCGCTGACCGGCGGCTATCGCTTCTCGAAATACAGCACCAACAGCAAGGGCATCTCGACCTACAAGGGCGAAATCGCCTGGGCGCCGTCGGCGGACCTCCGCCTGCGCGGCGGCTATAACCGTGCCATCCGCGCGCCCAACATCTCCGAACTGTTCGGCGCGCAGACCCCGGGCAACGTGACGACGCAGGACCCGTGTTCGGGCACCAGCCCCGCCGCCACGTTCCAGCAGTGCCAGCGCACCGGCGTCACCGCCGCGCAGTACGGCAACATCATCGAATGCCCCAGCGAACAGTGCACCGGCTTCTATGGCGGCAACCAGGCGCTGCGCCCCGAAGAGGCCGACACCTATACCGCCGGCATCGTGTTCACGCCGCGCTTCGCCCGCCGCCTGATGCTGTCGGTCGATTACTTCAACATCAAGGTGAAGGACTATATCGGCGTCATCCCGGTCACGCTGACCATCAGCCAGTGCTTCGCGACCGGCGATCCGTTCTTCTGTTCGCTGTTCAACCGCAATCCGCGCAACGGCGTGCTGTTCGGCGGCGACGCGACGACCGGCGGCTATGTCACCTCGACCACGCAGAATACCGGGTCGCTCGGCACCAGCGGCCTCGATCTGGGGGTGAATTACGGGTTCAAGACCGGCATCGGCAAGTTCGACGTCAACATGGTCGGCACCTGGCTGCGCGACCTGACCACCGAACCGCTGCCGGGCCTCGGCAAATATGACTGCAAGGGCCTGTTCGGCGGCACCTGCGGTCAGCCGAGCCCAGAATGGCGCCACCAGGCACGCTTCACCTGGACGTCGCTCGACGACAGGGGCGCGATCTCGCTCAACTGGCGTTACATCGGCCCGACCGACCTGTCGTCGAACACGGACGATCCGTTCCTGCAGGGGGCGCCCTATCAGGTCAATGCGCGCCTGCCGGTCGCCAATTATTTCGACCTGGCGGCGACGGCCAGCGTGCTCGACGACGTGACGCTGCGCATCGGCGTCAACAACCTGCTCGACCGCGATCCGCCGGGGATCGCGCAGGGCCTGCTGGCGTCGTTCGGCAATGGCAACACCTATCCGGGCGTCTACGATGTCGCGGGTCGGACCTTCTTCGTCGGCCTGTCGGCGGAGTTCTGAGGAAGGGGCGGCCGGTGCTCCTTACGGGCGCCGGCCGTCGGTACGGGAAAGAAGTTCGCATGATCGGTCGCGTCGCGCTTGCCCTGCTGGTGTCTCCCTGGGCGATCGCGGTCGCGACCGCGCAGGCCCCGCCCCCCGCCGCGCCGGCGGAATGGGAACGGCCGGAGGTCATCCGCATCGGCGCCGAACCGATGCACGCGACCTTCGACGGTTACGAGACGGTGGCGCTGGCGAAGCGCGGCGACCTGGCGGCCTCGCGCTATCGCCTCTCGCTCGATGGGCCGTGGCGCTTCCACCGCTCGCCCACGCCCGAGGCCCGGCCGGTCGGGTTCGAACGGCCCGACTATGACGTCAGCCGCTGGGGCACCGTCGCGGTGCCGGGCATCCTGCAGGCCCAGGGGCAGGGGACGCCGGTCTTCGTCGGCAGCGGCTATCCCTTTCCGATGGACCAGCCCCGCATCGACCACCGGTTGAACGAGGTCGGATCCTACCGGCGCGAGGTGACGGTCCCGCCGCATTTCGCCGGGCGGCGGATGCTGCTGACCGTGGGGGCGGCGGGGGCGGCCTATTATCTCTGGGTCAACGGTCGGCGCATCGGCTATTCCGAGGACTCCAAGCTGCCCGCCGAGTTCGACGTCACCGCCGCGATGCGGCCGGGGCGCAACACGGTCGCGATCGAGGCTATCGCTATGCCGATGGCAGCTATCTGGAGGATCAGGATTTCTGGCGGGTCAACGGGATCGAGCGCAGCGTGACGCTCTATGCCGCGCCGCCTACCCACCTGCGCGACATCGACGTGCGCGCTGGGCTGACCAATAGCTATCGCGACGGCACGCTCGCCCTGTCGGTCGCGCTGGGCGGCAAGGCGGCGGCCGGGCTGCGGGTGCGCGCCACCGTGCTCGACGACCGCCGCACGCTGCTGGTGCGCGAAGGGGCTGCCGATGCCCCCCGGCAGGTCCGGTTCGACGGCACCCTCCCGGCGGTGCGCGCGTGGAGCGCGGAGACGCCCGAACTCTACACGCTGCTGGTCGAACTGCTCGATGGGCGGGGCCGCGTCGTCGAGGCGACGACGCGCCGTATCGGGTTCCGCACCGTCGCCATCGCGCAGGGCGAGGTGCAGGTGAACGGCCGCCGCATCACCATCCGCGGGGTCAACCGCCACGAACACGACCCGCGCACCTTCCGCATCGTGTCCGACGCGACGCTGCGCCGCGATCTGGAACTGATGAAGGCGTCCAATATCAACGCGTTGCGCCTGTCGCACTATCCCAACGACCCGCGCATCTACGACCTGGCCGACCAGGTCGGGCTGTACCTGATGGACGAGGCGAATATCGAGAGCCACGGCTATCTGAGCAAGGCGCAGCAGAGCGGCGATTTCGAGGGCACGCTGCTCGGCTACAAGCCCGAATGGAAGGCGGCGCATCTCGACCGCGTCGAACGGATGGTCGAACGCGACAAGAACCACCCCTCGATCATCTTCTGGTCGCTCGGCAACGAAACCGGCATCGGCACCAGCTTCGAAGCGGCGGCGCACTGGGTAAAGGCGCGCGACGCCACCCGGCTCGTCAGCTTTCTGGGCCATAGCATGAGCGGGTGGCGCCACCCGACCAATGCCTATGTCGACATCTTCGCGCCGATGTACGACGATATCGAAAAGCTGGTCGATTATGCCGAGCGGCGCGAATACCCGCAGCCGCTGATCCTGTGCGAATATGCCCATGCGATGGGCAACAGCCTCGGCAATTTCCAGGACTATTGGGACGTCATCCGCCGCTATCCCAAATTGCAGGGCGGGTTCGTGTGGGACTGGGTCGACCAGACGATCCTGCGCAAGGACGCGGCGGGCCGCGACTATTGGGCGCAGGGGCGCGACTTCGTGGCGGATGGCGACGACAGCCCGGTCGGCGACGGGGTGATCGGCGCCGACCGCACGCCCGACCCCGAATATCACGAACTGGCCAAGGTCTATGCCCCGATCGCGTTCGAACGCGTCGGCGCGGGCTATGGCGTGGTCAACCGCCACGACCATATCGACCTGTCGCGCTTCACGCTCGACTATAGCGTGCTGGAGGACGGGCGGGAGGTCGCGCGCGGCGCGCTCCGGATGCCGGCGGTGGCGGCCGGCGCGCGCGCGCCGCTGGCGCTCCCCCTGCCGCCCGCCCGCGATGCTGCAGCGGAGCGGATGCTGGTGCTGCGCGCCCGCACGACCGGGGGCGCGATCCCGCTGGTCGCCGCCGGCCATGTCGTCGGCTATGACCAGTTCGCGCTGTCGCCGCCGCGCCCGCTGCCCGCCCTCGCCGCGACCGCGACGCCGGTCGATGGCGGCGACGCGCTGCGGCTGACCGCCGGGGACGGCGTGCTGGAGGTCGACAAGGCGACCGGCCTTATCCGCCGCTATGCGCGCGGCGGCGCCACGTTGTTGAGCGGCGGTGCCCCCGATTTCTGGCGCGCGCCGACCGACAACGACATCGGCACCGGCATGACCAGGAGCCACAAGATGTGGCAGGTGTTCAGCCAGCAGCGCCGCGTCGACGCGATCGGCATCGACGGGAATGCGATCGTCGTGACGCACGACATGGGCGTCGGATCGGTCAAGGTCACCACCCGCTGGACGATGGACGCGGGCGGCACGGCGCGCGCGACGCTGCGCTTCGTGCCCTTACGCGACGACCTGCCCGATCCGCCGCGCATCGGCCTGCAGTTCGCGATGCCCGCGACGCTCGACCGCATCCGCTGGTATGGCCGGGGACCGTGGGAAAATTATGCCGATCGCAAGACGGCGGCGCTGGTCGCCACCTATGCCGGCCTGCTCGCCGACCAGTATCACAACTATCCCCGGCCGCAGGAATCGGGGACCAGACAGGATGTGCGCTGGATCGAGCTGACCGGGGCGACGGGCACCGGGCTGCGCGTGGCGGGCGACCGGCCGCTGGCGGTCAACGCGCTGCCCTTTCCCTATGCCGACCTGATGGAAAAGCCGCCGGGGCAGGCGCATAGCAGCGATATCCGCCCGCATGGCGACGGCACGCTGCTGGTCGACGTGCTGCAAGGCGGGGTCGGCGGCGATACCGGGTGGAGCAGCGACGGGCGGCCGCATCTGCGCTATCGCGTGCCGCTGCAACCGGTCGAATGGACCATCACCCTGGGGGCGGCGCGATGATGCGATCGATATGGGCATCGCTGGCCGGGGCGGCGCTGGCGACGGTCGCGGTGCCGGCGGTGGCGCAGGACGATCCGCGCATCGCCCGCTCGATCGCGCTTCGCGAGCAATGGCAATGGCTGACCCGCGACATCGCCTTTCCTGCGACATGGGACGGCGACGGGCGGCACTTCCATTATCGCAAGACGGTGGCGGGCGGCTTCGCCTTTGTCGATGTCGATGCGGCGACGCTGGCGAAGCGGCCCGCCTTCGACGCGGTGGCCCTCGCGCGCGCGCTGGCGGCGGCGCGGCGGCAGGCGGTCGATCCGCTGCGCCTGCCGTTCGACGGATTCGCGTTCGAGGACGGGCGCGGCGCGATCCGCTTCGCCATCGACTATGCGCCGTGGCGCTGCACGCTGACCGATCCGGTCTGTGCCCCGCTCGACGAACCGCACCGCCGCCCGCGCGGGTTCGACGTGGTGCGCGACCTGACCGTGCCCGCGCTTAACCCGCCGCGCCCGGCACCCGGCGGCGGGCGCGAGGCGCTGGTGATCGACGACAATCTGGTCGTGCGCGGCATCGGCGGCGGTGCGGAGGCGTGGCGTAGCCAGGACGGCAGCCCCGGCGATTTCTACGATCCCGAAACCATCGCCTGGTCGCCCGACGGCAAATGGATCGCGCTCTACCGCGTCCGGCCGGGCTATCGCCGGATCGTGACCCGCGTCGTGTCCTCGCCCAAGGACCGGGTACAGCCGGAACTCGTGCAGCAACTCTATCCCAAGCCCGGCGATGCGATCGACCAGGAACGCCCGGTGGTGTTCGACGCGGCGACCGGGCGACAGGTCGCGGTCGACCCCGCGCTGTTCCCCGATCCGTGGCAGCTGGGGCCGATCGCATGGCGCCGCGACGGCCGCAGCTTCGCGTTCGACTATATGCGGCGCGGGTTTCAGCATGCCGCGGTGGTGGCGGTCGATGCCGCGACCGGCGCGACCCATGCGGCGGTGCGCGAGGATGCGGCGACCTTTATCCATAACGAACGCCGCTTCGCGCATGACGTGGGCGGGGCGGGGGCCGAACTGATCTGGGCATCGGAGCGCGATGGCTGGCGGCACCTCTACCTGATCGATGCGAAGACCGGCCGGGTGAAGCGGAAGATTACGCGCGGGAACTGGGTGGTGCGCGACATCGCCCGCATCGACGACGACCGCCGCCGCATCTGGTTTTCAGCGAGCGGCACGGTGCCGGGCGAGGATCCCTATCACAAACACTGGTTCCGGGTGGATTTCGACGGGCGCAACCTGACCCGCCTGACCGAAGGCGATGCCACGCACGAGGCGCGCTTTTCCCCCGACGGCACCCGGTTCGTCACCGTCCATTCGCGCACCGACGTGCCCGAGGTCGCCGAGCTGCGCGATGCTGACAGCGGCCGGCTGATCGCGACGCTGGAACGCGGCGACGTGCGCGCGCTGACCGCCGCCGGCTACCGCCCGCCCGAACGCTTCGTGGCGAAGGGGCGCGACGGCACGACCGACATTCACGGGCTGGTCGTGCGGCCGCGCGACTATGATCCGGCGAAGCGCTATGCGGTGATCGAAAACATCTATGCCGGTCCGCACGACAGCTTCGTGCCCAAGGGCTATTGGCCGTTCGGCGCCTTTTCCGGCGGGGACAAGGCGATGGGGATGCAGCAGATCGCCGATCTCGGCTTCATCGTCGTGATGATCGACGGCATGGGCACCGCCAACCGGTCGAAGGCGTTT
This sequence comes from Sphingomonas sp. ABOLH, assembly GCF_003951715.1. NCBI lineage: Bacteria > Pseudomonadati > Pseudomonadota > Alphaproteobacteria > Sphingomonadales > Sphingomonadaceae > Sphingomonas > Sphingomonas sp. ABOLH. The sequence goes on from NZ_QQWV01000050.1 coordinate 26,199, forward strand.
CACGACGTCGCGTGGCGCAACCTCGCCGACAGCGGCTTTCCCGATCGCATCGCGTGGATGCGCGCGCTGGCGGCGAAGGACCGCGGTGTCGACCTGTCGCGGGTCGGCATCTATGGCGGCTCGGCCGGCGGGCAGAGCACGCTGAACGCGCTGTTGTTCCACCCGGATTTCTACAAGGCGGGGGTGGCGTTCGCCGGCTGTTTCGACAACCGGATGGACAAGATCGACTGGAACGAACAATGGCTCGGATGGCCGGTCAACCCCAGCTACCTCGCGGCGTCGGGGGTGGTCCATGCCGACAAGCTCCGCGGCAAATTGCTGCTGGTGGTCGGCGAGCAGGATTCGAACGTCGATCCCGCCTCGACGATGCAGGTGGTCGACGCGCTGATCCGCGCGGACAAGGATTTCGAGCTGCTCGTCATCCCCAATGGCGAACACGCCGCCGGCCGTTCGACTGGGCCGGTCGCCTATGGCCAGCGCCGCGAATATGACTTCTTCCAGAGGACACTGGGCGGCGCGCGGTAGCTCGGACGAAAGGCCTGTCCTACACGGGGTGACTACACGAAAGTGACGTATCTGCACGGAAAGGGCGAACGGATAGCGAACGTCACGCGGCAAGTAGGGAGTTGACGGCGCGCAGCGGTCGCAAGGCGTCCGGATCGGGTTGATCTTCAACA
>NZ_QQWV01000051.1:0-26393 GCF_003951715.1 Sphingomonas sp. ABOLH
CGTTGCAAGCCCGCACCCTCTGGGTGATCCATGAAACGCGCCCCTCGCAGCCTTCAACACCATGTTTTATATAGGAAATATAATGGTCAGGACAGCGAAATCAGCGCCTTACTTGGGAAATGTGGGTCAATATGTCGTTTTCGCGCAGCGAGCTGGTCGAAATCGCGCTGTCCAGCCGATCGCGACCCCGCGCGACGGCGGTGACGACGATGTCGGCCGGCGGCTTCTGCCGTGTGGCCGATCCGTCGGCCGCCTTGTCGGGCGTGGCGGCCGTCTGGGCATGGGCCGGCGTACAGGCGATGAGTGGAATCAGGCCGGCAAGAATTTGATGTGAACGCAATGTCGCAATCCCCCTTCGGAATGATCGCGTCCCTATGGAATACGATTTAACAGAGCGTTGACAACGATTGCATTCGCGCAGCAGCGAGGTTTTTTCAACGTATAACAAAGTCTTACCGGCGACTTAGCTATTTGGGAAACTCTTCGCCCTACCATTGTCCCTTCGGGAATTCCGGGGGGATGCATGAATATCAATTGGCGAATCATCTGTGGCCTGTCGTCCATCGCGCTGGCACTTCCGGCGCAGGCGCAGCAGGTGGCGCCCGAGCAGGACACGGTCACGACCGGCGTCGCCAAGGGGCGCGACCGGCTGGACAGCGCCACATCGACCAGCGTGCTGCGCGAGGGGGAGATCGCGAAGCTGGCGCCGCGGTCGGTCGGCGAACTGCTGCGCGCCATTCCCGGCATCCTGGCCGAGGCACCCAATGGCGAAAGCATCGCCAACATCACCATCCGCGGCCTGCCGCTGTCGTCGTCGGGCGCGAAGTTCGTGCAGCTGCAGGAAGACGGCCTGCCGGTCATGGAATTCGGCGACATCGTCGGTGCCAGCGCCGACAGCTTCGTGCGCGTCGACCTGAACCTCGCGCAGGTCGAGGCGATCCGCGGCGGCTCCGCCTCCACCTTCACCAGCAATGCGCCGGGCGGCATCATCAACTTCATCTCGAAGACCGGGGAGCGTGAGGGCGGCGCGATCGCGCTGACCGCCGGGCTCGACTTCGACCAGTATCGCGGCGATTTCGACTATGGCGCGCGGCTGGGCGACCATCTTCGCTTCCATGTCGGCGGCTTCTATCGCCAGGGGGAAGGGCCGCGCCGCATCGGCTTCACCGGTCAGCGCGGTGGGCAGATCAAGGCGAATGTCACCCGCGACTTCGCAGGCGGCTATATCCGGCTGTACGGCAAATATCTCGACGACCGCTCGCCCTTCTACGATTCGGTGCCGTTGCGGGTGACCGGCAGCGATGCCGATCCATCGTTCGCGGCGGTCGCATCGTTCGATCCGACGCACGACACGCTGTCGACCCGTGCGCTCCAGTCGGTCACGCTGCTGGACGAAGCGAACCGGCCGATCGTCGAGGATATCCGCGACGGCCAGCGGGTCCGGGAAACGTCGTTCGGCCTCGAATCGCAGGTGACGGTGGCGGAATGGACCGTGACCGAACGCTTCCGGGTCGCCGGGCGCTCGGGCGGGCTGATCGGCCCGTTCAGCAGCCTCATGCTGTCGCCGTCGGCGGCGCTGACGCGGCTGGGCGCGACCGGCGGTTCGTTCCGCTATGCCAGCGGCGCGAACGTCGGGCAGGCCATCACCGATCCGACCGCGCTGAACGGCAACGGGCTGATCGCGATCTACAACATCCGCGACCGGCGTCAGCAGGATGTCGGCAACATCACCAACGACATCCGCGCCAGCCGCGTCTGGCAGGTCGGCGACGGCAGCCTGACCACCACCGCCGGATTCTATGCCGCGCGCCAGGCGATCGACACGTCGATCCTGTACGGCGTGGCGGTGACCGAGGTGACGGGCGGCGGCGATGCCGCGCTGCTCGACGTGTTCGATGCCGCCGGCACGGCGCGCACCGCGGGCGGCATCTATGCCTATAACCCGTTGTCGGGCACGCAGCGCCGCACGCTGCGGCTGGCCTATCGGGTGAACGCCCCCTTCGCATCGGCCAATTACAAGATCGGCCGGGTCTCGATCGGCGGCAGCCTGCGCTACGACTGGGGCCATGCCAGCGGGCAGGTGTTCGGCGTCGAGCTGGGCGGCGGACGCATCGGGCAGGTCGCGCGCGACATCGATGGCGACGGCGTGATCTCCGCACCCGAACAGCGCGTCGGCATCACGCCGACCGCGCCCGGCCTGGTCGATTACGGCTATCGCTACCTGTCCTATTCGAGCGGCGTCGTCTTCCGCGTGGCCGAGCCGCTGGCGGTGTTCGGCCGCTACAGCCGGGGGGCGCGGGCCAATGCCGACCGGATCACCTTCGGCAGCGTGATCGACAATGCGACCGGCAGGCTGGCCATCCCGTCGGCCGCGTTCGACCCGGTCAAGCAGGCCGAACTGGGCGTCAAATACCGCCATGCCGGGCTGACGCTGAACCTGACCGGCTTTCATGTCGATGCACAGGATTCGAACATCAACACCTCGACCGGGGCGGTCATCGCCCGCGATTACCGTGCGAAGGGGCTGGAGTTCGAAGGCGGCGTGCGGCGCGGCATGTTCAGCCTGACGGCGGGTGCGACCTACACCGATGCGCTGATCGTTAGGGACCGGGTCAACCCGGCGCTGAACGGCAATACGCCGCGGCATCAGGCCAATCTGATCTTCCAGGCGACGCCGCAGGTCAGCACCGATCGGTTCGCGGTCGGCGCGGTGTTCATCGGCACGACCGATACCTATGCACAGGACGTCAACCTGCTGAAGATCCCCGGCTATGTCACGACCAACGCCTTCGCGCAGGTCCGGCTGGTCGACCGGCTGCTGCTGTCGCTGAACGCCACCAACCTGTTCGACACGGTGGCGCTGACCGGCATCGACGAGGATCGCATTCCCGCCAGCGGGATCGTGCGCGGGCGGTTGCTGAACGGGCGGGCGATCTCCACCACGCTGCGACTGGACTTCTGACGGCTGCAGCCCGGCCGTCGCCGCTGCGCGACGGCCGGGCATCCAACCTACATGCCTGTCAGTAATTCCATTGCGGAGATGGAACGAACTGCCTGCTTCCGGTTTGTCGCTTGATGGCTCGGCTCTCGCGTACTTGGCGGTTCAACCTCGGTGGTCTGGTCGGGCTGCTGCTGCTCATCCTCCTGATCCTCGCCGCCTTTCCCTGGGGGGTGCTGCGCGACCGGGTGTCGGTGAAGCTCGCCGAACGCTTCGGCTCCGACGTGTCGATCGGCACGATCGAACGGGTCGAGCCGCTGTCCTTCTCGCCCACCCTGATCGTGCGCGACCTGCGCATCGCGCAGCCCAGCTGGGCGGGGCCGGGCGATCTCGTCCGGTTGCGGCGCATCGATTTCCGCTTTCGCGTGCTGCCCTTGCTCCGCGGCAAGTTCGACCTGACCGCACTCGCCATCGACGGCGGCCGGGTGGCGATGGTGCGGTCGCACGACGGTCGCAAGAACTGGGCCCCCGACAAGCGCGGCGGCAACGGCTCGGCCTCCGCGATCACCAGCCTGACCGTGCGCGACCTCGTCATCGACTATCGCGACGCGGTGCAGAATCGTCGCTTCGCCGTGACCGTGGCGTCGGACGGACAGGGGTTCCGCGCCAGCGGCGACGGCGCGATCGACAATCGCCCGGTGACCGTGTCGCTCGCCGGTCCGACCATCGCCGGCGACGGTGCGTGGCCGTTCACCGCGCGCGTCGCCGGGCCGACGATCACCGTCGATGCGAAGGGGACGATGGCCTCGCCGCTCGACACGCGGCAGATGACCGTCGACCTGACCGCGCGCGCCAACGACCTGAAGACGCTCGACGCCCTGATCGAGGCCGGGCTGTTCGGCACCCAGCCGGTCAAGCTGACCGCCCGCGTGCGGCACGACGATCCGACCTGGGTGATCGAAAGATTGTCGGGCACCATCGGCCGGTCGCGGCTGGCATCGGCCAACGCGACCGTGACCAAGGCGGACGAGCGCACCGGCATCGACGGGCGGCTGCACTTCGCCACCCTGTCGTTCGACGACCTCGCCACCGACGAAGGTCGCGCCGAAGCCGCCGCGATCGAGCGCCGCATCGGCCCGCGCGTCGTGCCCGGCACCCGCATCAACCTCGCCAAGATGGGCGAGCTCGACGGAAGGCTCGCCATTCGCGTCGACCGGCTGCTCGACATGGCGGGCTTGCGCAGCCTCGATACCGTGCTGGCGATCGACCATAGCCGCCTGACCGTCGCGCCGCTGAGCGTGCGGTTGGCACAGGGGAAGATCACCGGGCAGGTGGTGGTCGATCAGCGTGGCCGCACGACGCCCAAGACGACGTTCGACCTGCGGCTGAGCGATTCGCGCATCTCCACCTTCGCCGGCGGCGCGCCGGTCGATGCCCCGCTGCGCGCGCGGGTGCGGCTGGTCGGCAGCGGCGATACCATCCGCCAGGCGGTCGGCCGCTCGAACGGCACCATCGGCTTTGCCGCGGCGGGCGGCGTGCTGCCGGCCAAGATGGCGTCGATGCTCGGCGCCGATGTGGCGCGCGGCGTGCTGACCGACGACGATGCGCAGGCGCGGCTGCGCTGCCTGGGGCTGCGGCTGGACGTCGCCAACGGCATCGGGCGGATCGACCCGCTGCTGATCGACACCTCGCGCGCGCAGACGCGGGGGCAGGGGGTGGTGCGCCTGTCCGACGAAACCCTGTCGATCGCGCTGACCGGCACACCGAAGCAGCGCACGCTGCTGCACCTCGACCGTCCGGTGCGCGTCACCGGCCGCCTCCAGACGCCGGAGGTGCAGATTCCTCCCGGCGTGAAGAGCGCGGGCGGGATCCTGCGCATGCTGGGCCGCGCGATCAAGGGCGACGACACGCCGCGCGCGGGCAATGCCGATTGCGGCGCGCTGGTCCGCCGCGTGCTGGGCTAGGCTTGCGACCGGGCCGCACGGCGGTTATCTTGGGCGGGCCGAAAAGAGAGCAGCAGGTTGGTAGTTCCTGCGCCAGCGCCGTGGTGCGCCGGTTCCCCCGTCCGCGGCGTCAACCCGAACCCGTTCGGGATGGCGCACCGGGCCGTTTCCGTCAGGCGTCATCCCGCATTGTGAAAGGATGCCGTCATGCTCTTCCTGCTGGTCGCCCTGCTCGCCGCGACGCTGTTTACCGGGGCGGCGCTCTACATCACATTGGTCGAACATCCGGCGCGCCTGTCGCTGGCCGAGGAGCCGATGCTCACCCAGTGGCAGCAAAGCTATCGCCGCGCGCTGCCGATCCAGTCCTCGCTGGCGCTGGTCGCAGGAATCGGCGGTCTTGTCGCCGGCTGGGTCCTGCGCGACGGCTGGGCGATCGCCGGCGGGGTCGCCATGCTGGCCAACTGGCCGTTCACCGTGTCGGCGCTGCTGCCGATCAACCGCCGCCTGTCGCCCGCCATCGCCGGCCGGGGTGACGCGCACAGCCATTTGCTGCTGCTGCGCTGGGGCCGGCTGCACGACGTTCGCAGCCTGCTGGGGGTGGCGGGGACGGTGCTGCTGCTTTGCGCTTTCCTACAGGGGATCGCGACGCCATGATCGGCGACGCGCGACCCGCGCCCGCTCTTTCTGATGGCCGCAAACCCCAACGTCACCCCGGACTTGATCCGGGGTCCCGCTTCTTCTTTTCACGGCAATATGACCGCGCGACAAACTGCGCACGAGTGTGAACTTAGTGAACTTTGGACCCCGCGGCCGCTCCGGCGTGCTCCGTTCGGCGACCACCGGTTCGCTCCGACCTGATCCGGGAGCCGCTACTTCTTCAGGCAACGTGACCGCGCGACAAACTGCGCACTAGTGTGAACTTAGTGAACTTTGGACCTCACGGCCGCTCCGGCGCCCCCCGCTCGGCGACCATCCGCTCGCCGTCGATCACGATCGGACTCGCCAGCCCCGGCAGCCCGTCGGGCCGGATCGCCATGCCGCGGGCGATCACCTGCGGGTCGACGAACACCTCGTCCAGCGCGTTGATCGGCCCGGCGGGGATGCCGGCCGTCTCCAGCGCCTGCGCAAGCTCGGCCTTGCGCCACTGCGCGATCGCCGCCTGCAGTGCCGGGATCAGGTCGCGGCGATGCGTCACCCGTGCCGGATTGGTCGCAAAGCGCGCCTCGCTATGCAGCGTCAGCCCGAGCACGCCGCACAGCCGCGCGAACTGCCCGTCATTGCCGACCGCGACGATCAGCGCGCCGTCCGCCGTCTCGAACGCCTGATAGGGGACCAGATTGGCGTGGCCATTGCCCATCCGCGTCGGCACGCTGCCCCCGGCCATATAGTTCAGCGCCTGGTTCGCCAGCACCGCCACCTGCGTATCCATCAACGCCATGTCGATCCATGCCCCCTCGCCGGTCAGCGTGCGGCGGCGCAGCGCGGCAAGGATCGCGACCGCCGCATACAGCCCGGTGAACAGGTCGGCATAGGCGACGCCGGCCTTTTGCGGCGCCCCGTCCGGCTCCCCGGTCAGTGACATCGCCCCGCCCATCGCCTGGATCAGGAAGTCGTAGCCAGCACGATGGGCATAGGGCCCGTCCTGCCCGAACCCGGTGATCGAGCAGGTGACGAGGCCCGACCGCACCGCCGACAGCGCGGCATGGTCGAGACCGTATTTGGCGAGGCCGCCGACCTTGTAATTCTCGATCACGACATCGGCGGTGGCGACCAGCGCACGGACCTCGGCCTGTCCCTCGGGCGTGGTGATGTCGATCGCGACCGAGCGCTTGCCGCGATTGGTCGCATGGAAATAGGCGGCATCGCGCGGGCTTCCGTCGGGCGCGGTGACGAAGGGCGGCCCCCAGTGGCGCGTGTCGTCGCCGCTGCCCGGCCGCTCGACCTTCACCACCTCCGCTCCCAGGTCGGCGAGCAGCTGCCCGCACCATGGCCCAGCAAGGATACGTGCCAGTTCGACCACGCGAATGCCGGCCAGCGGCTTCACCGGCGGCGCAGTTCGTAGACGACGTGCGGCACCACCCGTCCGCCGCGCGGCACGTCGATCGTGCCCGGCCGCAACGTCGCGCCCAGTGCCTCGACCGCGCTCCGCGACCGGCGATTGTCCTGCCCGACATGGAAGGTGACCGCCGACACCGACGGAGCGATATGGTCGATCATCAGCCGCTTGGTCTCGCGGTTATGGCCCCGCCGCCACCGGTCGCGCGCAAGGAAGGTCCAGCCGATCTCGATCTCGTCCGCCTGCGGGTCATACGGGCCATAGCGGCTCGACCCGATGACGCTGCCGTCGCGCGCATCGCGGATGGTCAGCATCCCGGCCCCGGCCAGCCCCTCGTCGAAAAAGGTGCGGAACACCGCCGGCTGCCACCGGTCGTGCGCCGGATGCTGGTCCCAGATCGCCGGGTCCGCCGCGACGCCGTACAGCGCGTCATAGTCTTCGGCAGTCGTCGGTCGCACCGTCACCAGCGCGCCGATCAGGACCGGCTGCCGATTCATCAGAACGCGGCGATCCCGGTGATCGCGCGGCCGAGGATCAGGCCATGCACGTCATGCGTCCCCTCATAGGTGTTGACCGTCTCCAGGTTGATCGCATGGCGCATCACATGGAACTCGGCCGCGATGCCGTTGCCGCCATGCATGTCGCGCGCGGTGCGGGCGATGGCCAGCGCCTTGCCGCAATTGTTGCGCTTGATGATGCTGATCGCCTCGGGTGCCAACTGCCCCTCGTCGAACATCCGCCCGGCCCTGAGCGCCGCCTGCAACCCCAGCGCGATCTCGGTCTGCATGTCGGCGAGCTTCAGCTGGACCAGCTGCTTCGACGCCAGCGGCACGCCGAACTGCTGCCGGTCGAGCGTGTACTGGCGGGCGGCGTGCATGCAGAACTCGGCCGCGCCCATCGTACCCCACGCAATGCCGTAGCGCGCGCGGTTGAGACAGCCGAACGGACCTTTCAGCCCTTCGACATTGGGCAGCAGCGCGTCCTCGCCGACCTCCACGCCCTCCATCACGATCTCGCCGGTGATCGAGGCGCGCAAGCTCAGCTTGCCCTCGATCTTGGGCGCCGACAGCCCGGCCATGCCCTTTTCCAGCACGAAGCCGCGGATCTTGCCGCCATGCGCGTCGGACTTGGCCCACACGACGAAGACGTCGGCGATCGGCGCGTTGGTGATCCACATCTTCGCGCCCGACAGGCGATAGCCGCCGTCGATCTTTTCCGCCCGCGTCCGCATGCCGGCGGGGTCCGACCCGGCATCGGGTTCGGTCAGCCCGAAACAGCCGACCCATTCGCCGCTCGCCAGCTTCGGCAGATATTTCGCCTTCTGCTCCTCCGACCCATAGGCATTGATCGGATGCATCACGAGGCTCGACTGCACGCTCATCGCGCTGCGATAGCCCGAATCGATCGCCTCGACCTCGCGCGCGACCAGGCCGTACGCGACATAGCCCATGCCCGCGCCGCCATATTGCGGGTCGATGGTGACGCCCAGCAGGCCGAGCTCGCCCATCTCGGTCATGATCCCGCGCGCGAAATCCTCGTCGAGGAACGCGCGGGTGACGCGGGGCAGCAGCTTGCTCCGGGCATAGCCATGCGCCACCTCGCGGATCATGCGCTCCTCGTCGGTCAGCTGCGCGTCGAGGGCGAAGGGGTCTTGCCAGTCGAACCGGCCCATATCGGCCATGGGCGTTTCCTTTACAGCGTGGGGGAGACCGTCCCGGTAGCTTCGGGGGGAGCGGAGGGCAGCGGAGCTTGCTGCAGGATCACCGGCGGTGCCACCGGAGCGGGGCGCGGCGTGGTGAGCGCGACCGATTCCAGCTCGATCAGCGCCTTGCGCGCATCGACATAGCGTTTGGCGGCACTGGTCCACGCCGTGGCGTTGGCGACGCCGGGCAGCCGTTCGACCTCGGCGACGGCCTGTTCGACCTGTCCGGTATCGAGCCGTCGGCGCGCGCGCTCCAGCCGGTCGCTCGGGCGGCTGCTCGGCGTCGTGCCCTGGCGGATCACGATCAGCTGGCCCAGCTCCCGGCGCAGCCCGTCCCACCAATTCTCGCCCGTCGGGCCGGCGGTCAGCGGGATGGCGGCGGCGTCCAGCGCGGTGCGCAGATCGTCCAGCGTCACCGGGTTCTGCGCGGCGGCGATCAGGGTTCGGACCGCATCGGGCCGGCTGCTGCCGAACCGGTCGCGCAGCTGCGCCTCGAGATAGTCGAGGGGACGACCGCGATCCAGCGCGCGGCGCGTGGCGACGATCACCATCATGTCCTCGGCCCGGGTCGCATAGCCCGCCGCGTTGCGCGCGCTGCTGTCCAGCCCGACGATCCGCGTCTCCAGATCGGCGATGCGCGCGGCCAGTGCCGCCTCGCGCGCCGACAGGATCGGCAGCGCCGACACCTGCGCGGGCGGTGCGGGATTGGCGGCGGTGGGGGTGGGCTGCGCGGTCGGTGCTGCCGTCTGTTGCTGCGTGCCCCATCCGAAGCGCGGGGCGACATAGCGCAGCACCGCCAGCGTCGCGCCGATCCCGATGACGAAGGCGATGACGGCGATGGCCAGCCATCCCCGGCTGCCCCGGCGACGCGGATGACGGGTCGTCGGGAAGGGCGCATCTTCGCTGATCATGCCGCCTTATCCCCGCGCCCGTCCGCCGGGTCAATCATGCGTCGGCAAGGGACAGGGCGGCGGCGATCGTCGCCGCGTCGTCGGGACGCTCGGCAACCGCGACGGCGCGCCAGCCGGTGCCGAGCGCCTGCGCGACCGCCGGCGCGATGGCGGCAACCGCGATCGCGCCACGATCCTCGGCCAGCATCGCCAGCCGCCGTGCCGCGCGCGGCGAATGGACCAGCGCCACCGTGCCGGCGAGCAGCGCGGCGTCGACCGCTTCGATCGCCTCGCTGGCATAGACGGCACGGATCGTGGACAGGACGGCATGGCCCGCCACCGCCCGGTCGCGTGCGGTGAGCAGCAGCGCCCGGCGAACGCCCGCCCGTTCGGCCGCGTCGAGCAGCGCCTGCCCGTCACTATCGCCGGTCGCGACCACGTGCAGCCCCGCCGCCCGCGCCGCCGCCGCCGTCGCCGCGCCGACCGCATGGACCGGCAGCGTCGCATAGGCTTGCAGCGCCGCGCCCGCCTGTCGCACGGCATTGGCGCTGGTCAGGATCAGCGCGTCATGCTCCGTGGCGGACGGCGCGTCCCACGCCAGCGGCACGATGCGGAACAGCGGCAGGCGGATCGCCCGCCGTCCCAGCGCCTCGATCGCCTGCGCGGTGGCGGCATTGCCCGGTTCGGGGCGCAGCACCGCCAGCGGCCGGCTCATCGCGCGAACAGCTTTGCCACGCTCTCGGGCGCGCGCGCCAGCATCGTTTCGGCGAGAGTGCGCGGGAGGTCGATATCGTCGATCGCCCCGCTGGCGCTGTCGACCACCTGCGCGCTGCCGTCCTGCGCCAGCAATTGCGCGCGCAGCGTCAGTACGTCGCCGTCGATCGTCGCCAGCGCGCCGACCGGTGAATGGCAATCGGCGCCCAGGGCCGCCAGGAAACCGCGCTCGGCCCGCACCGCCTGATGCGTCGGCGCATGGTCGATCGCGCGGACAAAGGCGAGCGCGGCGGCGTCCTCCGCCCGGACCTCGATCCCCACCGCCCCCTGCGACGGCGCGGGCAGCAGCGTGTCGATCGACAGCGCGGTGCCGACCTCATGCCGCCCCAGCCGTTCCAGCCCGGCCGCGGCGAGCAGGGTCGCATCGACCTCCCCCGCCGCCAGCTTGGCAAGCCGCGTGTCGACATTGCCGCGAAACAGCACGATCCGCGCGTCGGGGCGGTGGCTCAGCACCTGCGCGGCGCGGCGCGGGCTGCTGGTGCCGACCACGCCGTCCCTGGGCAGGTCGGCGAGCGACGCGATCCCGACCAGCCGGTCGCGGACATCGGCGCGCGGCAGCATCGCGGCGATGCGGATTTCGGTCGGGCGGACCGTCTCGACGTCCTTCATCGAATGGACCGCCGCGTCGATTTCATGCGCGCACAATGCCCGGTCGAGTTCCTTGGTCCACAGCGCCTTGCCACCGATCTCGGCCAGCGCGCGGTCCTGCACCCGGTCGCCGGTGGTCTTGATCATCACGATCTCGATGGTCGCCGGATCGATCCCGTGCGCCTTTGCCAGCGCGTCGCGGGTCGCGTGCGCCTGCACCAATGCCAGCGGCGATCCGCGCGTGCCCAGTTTGAACGTCATCGGTGCTCGCTATCCGTCGCGTTCGCTTGGGGCAAGGTGGAGAAAGTTGGTTCACGCGGAGGCGCGGAGGCGCGGAGAAGAAGTTTGTTTTCGCGCAGAGGCGCAGAGGACGCAGAGAAGATGCGAGTGTCGCCGCGTCAGCGGCTCCGAGACAAGCGTCTCCCGATCGCGGGCGGGTCATCCCAATCGCAACCCCTCTGCGCCCTCTGCGCCTCTGCGCGATCAAAATCCCTTCTTCTTCGCGCCTCTGCGCCTTCGCGTGAACCAATCTTCCTACCGCCACCCGATCCGCGCTACAGCCGACCCCATGTCCACCCCCCTCATCCTCGGTATCGAATCCAGCTGCGACGAAACCGCTGTCGCGCTGGTGCGTGGCGACCGCACCATCCTGTCGCATCGCCTCGCGGGACAGGAGGCGGCGCACGCCCCCTATGGCGGTGTCGTCCCCGAAATCGCCGCGCGCGCGCATGTCGAGATCCTGCCCTCGCTGGTCGAGGGCGCGCTGGCCGATGCCGGCGTCAAGCTAACCGATGTCGATGCGATCGCCGCCACCGCCGGCCCTGGGCTGATCGGCGGGGTGATGGTCGGGCTGGTCACCGCCAAGGCGCTGGCGCTGGCGGCGAACAAGCCGCTGGTCGCGGTCAACCATCTGGAGGGCCATGCGCTCTCCCCCCGGCTGACCGACCCCGACCTCGCCTATCCCTATCTGCTGCTGCTGGTGTCGGGCGGCCATTGCCAGCTGCTCCGCGTCGATGGCGTCGGTCAATATCGGCGGCTGGGCACCACCATCGACGATGCGGCGGGCGAAGCATTCGACAAGACCGCGAAGGTGCTCGGCCTCGGCTATCCCGGCGGCCCGCGAGTCGAAGCGGCGGCGATGGAGGGCGATGCGAAGGCGGTGCCGCTGCCCCGGCCGCTGGTCGGCACGCCTGACCCGCATTTTTCCTTCGCGGGCCTGAAGAGCGCGGTGCTGCGCGCGCACGATGCCGGCATCCACTCGACCCCCGACATCGCGGCGTCGTTCCAACAGGCGGTGGTCGACTGCCTGCTCGACCGCACGAAACTGGCGCTGCACCTCGCCGGCCCGGTCAGCGCGCTGGTAGTGGCGGGTGGGGTCGCCGCCAATCGCGCGGTGCGGGGCGCGCTGGAGGGGCTGGCCGCAGCGAACGGCCTGCGCTTCGTCGCGCCGCCGCTCTGGCTGTGCACCGACAATGCCGCCATGATCGCCTGGGCCGGGGCGGAGCGGTTCATGGCGGGGCATAGCGACCCGCTCGACGTGGCGGCGCGGCCGCGCTGGCCGCTCGATCCGTCGGCGGAAAAGGTGCGTGGGGCAGGAGTGAAGGCATGAAGATCGGGGTCATCGGCGGCGGCGCATGGGGTACCGCGCTGGCGCAGGTTGCGGCGCGCGGCGGCGATGTGACGCTGTGGGTACGCGAGGGCGAGGTCGCCGACGCGATCAACGCCACCCGCACCAACCCGCTGTTCCTGCCCGGCGTCACCCTGTCCGACGCCATCCGTGCGACGACGGATGCCGGCGAACTGCACGATACGGAGGCGCTGCTGGTCGTCGCCCCGGCGCAGCATGTCCGCAGCGTGTTGTCGGCGATCGATGTCGGCACCCGCGCGCTGGTGCTGTGCGCGAAGGGGATCGAGGCGGGGACGCGGCTGCTGGTGGGCGAGGTGGCGCGCGCCGTCCATCCCCAGGCGCCGGTCGCGGTGCTGTCCGGCCCGACCTTCGCGCATGAGGTCGCGGCGGGCAAGCCGACCGCCGTCACCCTCGCCTGTGCCGATGCACCCTTGCGCGACCGGCTGGCCGAACGGCTCGCTGCCCCCGCCTTCCGCCCCTATGCGAGCGACGACGTGATCGGCGCCGAGATCGGCGGCGCGGTCAAGAACGTCCTCGCCATCGCCTGCGGCGTGGTCGAGGGCGCGGGGCTCGGCCAGAATGCGCGGGCATCGGTGATCGCGCGCGGCTTTGCCGAAATGACCCGTTTCGGCCTCGCACGCGGCGCACGGGCGGAAACGCTGGCCGGGCTGTCGGGGCTGGGCGATCTGGTGCTGACCTGTTCGTCGACCGCGTCGCGCAACTATTCGTTGGGCGTCGGGCTGGGGCAGGGCCGCGCCGCCGCCGAGCTGATGGCCGATCGCCGGACGGTGGCCGAAGGCGCGTTCACCGCCCCGGTCCTGCGTGAGGCGGCGGCCGAGGCCGGGGTCGACATGCCGGTGACGGCGGCGGTCGGGGCATTGCTGGACGGCACGCCGGTCGCGCAGGTGATCGACACATTGCTCGCCCGGCCGCTCCGCCACGAAGGGCTGTAACCGACCCGGCTGGTCGGTCGCGATTTTCTTCCCTATGGGCCGGCGCCTGTTTTGGGGGGAAGAGAGTTGCGACCGACCGTCAGCGTGCCGACACGATCGGCCATCGTCGCGGCGTTGAGCCTGTGCGCGACGCCGGCCATGGCGCAGGACCGAGCAAGCGACAGCGAGATCATCGTCACCGCGCAGCGGCGCGAAGAGCGGGCCGACGACGTGCCGATCGCGGCGACGGTGCTGGAAGCGGCGCGGCTGGACGATCAGGACGTGCGCAGCCTCGACCGGCTGGGGGCCAATGTCCCCAACCTCTATCTCACGCGCAATTTCGGCACGACCTCCGGCGCGCTCGTCTTCCTGCGGGGGGTGGGCGAGGGTGATTCGATCTTCACCAACGACCCGCCGGTCGGCATCTATGTCGACGACGTGCTGCTGCCGCGTGCGACGGGATCGCTACTCGACCTGATCGATATCGAACGGATCGAGGTGCTGCGCGGGCCGCAGGGGACGCTCTATGGCCGCAACACCTCGGGCGGCGCGATCAAGGTCGTGACGAAGCGCCCGACGACCGATGGCGTCAACGGCATGACCGACCTGACCATCGGCAGCTATCGTCGGGTCGACGCACGCGGCACGGTCAACCTGCCGCTGTCGGACCAGGCGGCGCTGCGGCTGTCGGGCATTTCACGCAACCAGCGCGGCTGGGGCCGCAACCTGACCGACGGCGCGGTGGTCAACGGACAGGACGTGCAGGGCGGGCGCGCCAGCCTGTTCTGGACGCCGGCCGACCGACTGACGCTGCTGGCGACCGCCGACCTGACGCGCGAGCGCTCCACGCCGCGCTTCCCGCAGCAATTCCTGCCCGACGCAGCGCGTCCCGGCCGCTTCACCAATGTCTTTCGCGAGCGCGACGGGCGTATCGACCGGTTCCGTTCGGCCGATACCATGCCGCTCAACAAGACCGACAGCGGCGGCGCCTCGCTGCGCGCCGACTATGCGTTGGGTTCGGCCACGACGCTGACCTCGATCACCGGCTGGCGCAGCTTGCGCTCGCGGATCGGCTTCGACCAGACCGCAAATCCCCCCGGCAGCGGGACGGCGGTCATCCTGTTGCAGGACCAGCGCCAGCATAGCGTGAGCCAGGAAATCAACCTTGCCGGCAGCGCGCTGGACGGGCGGATCGACTGGCTGGCGGGCGGCTATTATTTCCACGAACATAATGACCAGCTGACCGCGATCAGCTTCGCCACCCCGGCGGGAACCGCGGCGCGCTATCGCACCGACGACTTCTTTGCGGCACCGTCGCGCGGGTCGGGCACCGGCGGCACCTGGTCGCTCTATCGTCCGGCGCTCGACACCGACAGCTGGTCGGCCTTCGCCTCCGCGACGGGGAAGATCGGGAAGGCGCGGCTGACGCTGGGCGCGCGCTGGACCGACGAGCGCAAGCGCTACGACGTGCAGTTCCTGACCGCGCCCGATACCGTGCTGGTCCTGCCTGATGGTCGTCGTGCCGAACGCACGATCCGGCAGTCATGGCGCGACCTGTCGCCGCGCGTGGCGGTGGATTACCGGCTGGGCGAGGTGCTGGCCTATGCGTCGGTCGCCAAGGGCTTCCGTAGCGGCAGCTTCGACGGACGCGCGCGCAACATCGACTTCGTGATGAACCGCCAGTCGGCAATCGCGCCCGAACGGGTCTGGACCTATGAGGTCGGCGCGAAGGGCAATGCGGCCGGTGGGCGCGTTCGCTGGGACGTCGACTATTTCGTCAGCGACTATACCGACATCGCCTTCTCCGCCGCCCGCGCCGGCACCCCGCCCGAAATCTTTCGGCAGAATGTCGGCGATGCCCGGATTCAGGGGCTGGAGGCGGACGCGAGTGCACGGCCTCTGCCCTGGCTGGAGGTCGGCGGCTGGATCGCGACACTGTCCGACCGCTTCACCCGGCTGAAGACCAGCCCCGGCTGCACCGCCTTCGTCGCCGATGAGCGCGACCTCGACCTGCGCTTCACGCCGGCCTTTCGTTATCAGCTGCGGGCGGCGGTGACGCGGGGCGGCTGGCGGCTGGGCGGTGATGTCACCGGGGCGTCGCCCTATAACATTGCGCTTTGCAACGAACCGCAGCACCGGGTGACCAATGCGGAGCAGGCCAATGCCCAGCTGGCCTATGCTACGGGTCCGTGGACGATGATGCTGGCTGCGACCAACCTGACCGACCGGCGCTTCAACACCGGCAGCGTCGGCGCGATCGGCTATCCGGTCGCCCCGCGCGAGGTGACGGTGACGCTGCGCCGGGCGTTCTAGCCGTCCAATTCCTCCCCAGTCAGCAGTTCGGTATCGATCTGCGCCTGCGCGGCGGCGGCATAGCGCGCGCCGGTCAGTGCATTGGGCGGAAGCAGCGCATCGACGGCGGCCAGCGTGTCGGGCGATATCGCCAGCGTAGCGGCGGCGACATTGTCCTCGAGATGGGCGATGGAGCGCGTACCGGGGATCGGCACGATATGCGGCGCGCGGGCGAGCAGCCAGCCGAGCGCCAGCTGCGCCGGAGTGATGCCGGCTTCGGTGGCGATGCGGTCATAGGCATCGATGACGGCGAGGTTGCGCGACAGCTGCGGCTCGACGAAGCGCGGCATGGTGCGGCGGATATCGCCTGCCACATAATCGTCGGCGCGCACACTACCCGCCAACAGTCCGCGAGCGACCGGCGAGAAAGCGACGAAGCCGATGCCGAGTTCGCGGCAGGTGTCGAGCACGGCGACCTCCGGATTGCGGACGGCGGGGGAATATTCGCTCTGCACCGCGGCGATCGGGTGGATCGCATGGGCGCGCCGGATGGTCGCGGCGGACATTTCGCTCAGGCCCAATGCTCCGATCTTGCCGGCTTCCTTCGCGCGAACCAGCGCTCCGACCGATTCCTCGATCGGCACGTTCGGGTCGAGCCGGTGGAGATAATAAAGGTCGATATGATCCGTCCCGAGCCGGCCGAGCGCGGCGTCGAGCGTCGTCGCGATCGCGTCGGGCGATCCGTCGAGAATGCGCTGGCCACCCCGCATATCCAGCACGCATTTGCTGGCCAGCGTAAATTTCGACCGCCGATGCAGCACCTGCGCCACCAGCCGCTCGTTCGCCCCGCCGCCATAGAGCGCGGCGGTGTCGAGCAACGTCACGCCGAGATCGAGTGCGCGGTTCAGGAGCGCCAAGCCCTCCGCCTCGGTCGCCGGCTCGCCATAGGCATGGCTGAGGTTCATGCAGCCGAGACCGATCGCCGAAACGGTGAACGGTCCGATCGTGCGGGTCGGCAAATTCGTCATGGTGGCACTCCCGTTTGGCATTCGCGGTCCGCAAGACGCGCGAACGGGGGGCCTAGTCAAGCCAAGGCGTCAGCGCGCCGCCATGCGATAGCCGCCACCGGTCACATCGGTCGAGGCGACGAGGATCTGCGGATCGACCTTCAGCGTCGGCACCTGACCCGCCTGCCACGCCGCCAGTTCGACCCGATACTGGTCATAGGCGCGGTAGAAGTCGACGAAGGGCTGGTCGAGCGAGGCGATCCCCGGCGCCGCGAAACCGTCGATCCCGCCCACCGGCAGGTCCGCGACCTGCGCCAGCATCGGCAGCGCGGTGGCGCAGAACTGGTCGCGCACCGGCGGCTGGGCGAAGTAATTGTAGACCCGTGTCATCGCGTCGTCGAACCGGTCCTGCCAATCGCCACCACCCTTGCGATATTCCGCCTCCAGTGCCTTGTGTGCGGCGGCGAAGCGGGCGGCATGGACCTGCAGCAGGCGGTTATACTGCGCGACGCCGGACGGGTCGGCGATATTGCACTGGAGCGCGGCGACGTTCAGCGCCGACCGCAGATGCCAGACGGCGGCATCGGCCGACAGCGCGTGGTTGGGCGTCGCATAATTACCGTCGGCGAGCACGGCCGGAATGGTGAGGTTGGCGGCGGCGCCCATCGGCGGCTTCGGCTTGGGCGCGGGCGTCGCGACCAGCACCGGCGGCGGCGTGACCACCGCGACTTCGGGCGTCTTGCGCGCGCAGCCGTGGAGCAGCGCGGCACCACAGGCAGCGAGCAGGAGCAGGCGTGTACGCATCGAACCGATTCCCGTCTTGTCCCCCGACAGACCGGAAATATCGGCCGCAAAGCCTTCGCAATGGTTAACGCGGCGTCAGCGTTTGAGCAGGAACACCGCATGTTCGGCACGGAAATTGGCCGCCGCCGCCGTGGTCCGCCTGCCCTTCGACAGGAACCATGCGTCGACCACCGTGATCCCCTGCTTGGCGACATAGGCGCGGAAATCGTCGATCGTCAGGTGGTGGATGTTCGGCGTCTCATACCATTCGAGCGGCAACAGCTTCGTCACCGGCATCCGCCCGCCCCAGAGCAGCGACGCGCGCACCCGCCAGTGCGCGAAGTTGGGAAAGGACACGAACGCCTGCGCGCCGATGCGCAGCAGATGGTCGAGCACGACATGCGGCCGCATCGCAGTCTGCAACGTCTGGCTGAGGATCGCATAGTCGAAGCTGGCGTCGGGATAGTCGGCCAGGTCGCGATCGGCATCGCCCTGCATCACCGACAGCCCGCGCGCCATCGCATCGGCGACATTGCCCGGATCGATTTCCAGCCCGCGCGCGTCGACGCCGCGTTCGTCGCGCAGAGCCGCCATCAACTGTCCGTCGCCGCACCCGACATCCAGCACGCGCGATCCCCGCGCGACATGCGCGGCGATGATTGCGAGGTCGGGGCGCAGGGAGGGCTGTGATCCGCCTGTCGTCGTCATGCGCCTGCCTCCAGAAACCCGCGCATGATCCGGTCGAGTTCGGGTGAATCGAGCAGGAACGCGTCATGGCCGAACGGCGAGGACAGTTCGACGAAGCTGGCCGGCGCCCCGGCGGCGTTCAGCGCATGGACGATGTTGCGCGACTCGGCGGTCGGATACAGCCAGTCGGTATCGAAACTGACGATGCAGAACCGCGCCTTCGTCGCGCGGAACGCGTTGGCGAGCGCCCCGCCATGCTCCTCCGCCAGGTCGAAATAGTCGAGCGCGCGGGTGATGTAGAGATAGCTGTTGGCGTCGAACCGGTCGGTGAACGCCAGCCCCTGATGGCGCAGATAGCTTTCGACCTGGAAATCGGCGTCGAAGCCGAAGGTCTTGGCACCCGCCTGTCCATCGGCGCGCGCCTGCAGCTTGCGGCCGAACTTGGCGGTCAGGCCCGCCTCGGACAGATAGGTGATGTGTGCCGCCATCCGCGCGACCGACAGCCCGGCGGCGGGGGGCGATCCGTCGGCATAATAGTCGCCGCCGCGCCAGTTGGGATCGGCCATGATCGCCTGTCGCCCGACTTCGTGGAACGCGATATTCTGCGCCGAATGCCGCGCGGTCGACGCGATCACGACCACCGCCTCGACCCGGTCGGGCAGGGTCGCGGCCCAAGACAGCGCCTGCATGCCCCCCATCGATCCGCCGACCACCGCGCGTAGCCGGTCGATCCCGAGATGGTCGAGCAGCATCCCCTGCGCGCGCACCATGTCGCGGATGGTCAGCACGGGGAAGCGCATCGCGTAGGGCGCACCGGTCGCAGGGTCGATGCTGGCGGGACCCGACGATCCCATGCAGCTGCCCAGCACGTTCGAACAGATGACGAAATGCTTGTTGAGGTCGATCGGCTTGCCCGGTCCGACCATGCGCGACCACCAGCCCGGCTTGCCGGTGCGCGGATGGGTGGAGGCGACATGCTGGTCGCCGGTGAGCGCGTGGCAGATCAGGATCGCATTGTCGCGCGCCGGCGACAGCGTGCCATAGGTTTCATAGGCGATGTCGATCGCGGGCAGCGTCGCGCCGCCATCCAGCGCAAGCGGCGTGGAGAGGGTAGCGCGGCGATCGGGACCGAAACGGGAATCCATGGCGGTGCGGTAAGCGGGCGGCGCGGCGGGTTCAAGGGTCGGGGCGCGCCACGCACATCGTCACCCCGGGCTTGACCCGGGGTGACGTAGGAATATGGGGCCACCGGCACCACCCCACTTGCCCCAAAACCTTGCGTTACGCGGCTGCATTTGCCACTGCCCGGACCCATGAACGCGCCTGCTCCCAAGCCATGGATCCTCGACATCGCCCCCTATGTCCCCGGCCGGTCCAAGACCGATGACGGGCGGCAGGTGGCGAAGCTGTCGTCGAACGAGAACCCGCTCGGCACCTCGCCGCATGCCCGCGCCGCCTTTGCGACCGCGGACCGCAGCCTCGAACGCTATCCCGACCCTGCCGCCGCCGATCTGCGGGTGGCGATCGGGCAGGCGCATGGGCTGGATCCGGCGCGGATCATCTATGGCACCGGGTCGGACGAGGTGCTGCATCTTGCCGCCGGGGCCTATGCGGGGCAGGGCGACGAGGTGATCTTCGTCCGCTACGGCTTTGCGGTCTATGAGATCGCCACGCGGCGGGTCGGCGCGACGCCGGTGATCGCCCCGGACAAGGACTATGCGACCGACGTCGATGCGATCCTGTCCTGCGTGACCGAGCGGACGCGCGTCGTGTTCGTCGCCAATCCGAACAATCCGACCGGCACCTATGCCGCGCGCAGCGAGATTGCGCGGCTGCACGCCGGGCTGCCGTCGCATGTGCTGCTGGTACTCGATCAGGCCTATGCCGAATATCTGGAGCCGGCGGAGGACGATCACGGCCTCGAACTCGCCAAGACCCAGCCGAACGTGCTGGTGACCCGGACCTTTTCGAAGATTCACGGCCTTGCCGCCGAGCGGATCGGCTGGGGCTATGGTTCGGCGGAGGCGATCGATGCGATGCACCGCATCCGCGCGCCGTTCAACGTGACCACCGCCGGGCAGCAGGCGGCGATCGCCGCGATCCGCGACAAGGGTTTCGTCGAGGCGAGCCGCGCGCACAACCGCCAATGGCGGACGTGGTTGGAGGGCGAGATCGCCGCCATGGGCAATGCGGGCCTGCGCGCCGTGCCGTCCAAGGCCAATTTCGTGCTGGTGCTGTTCGACGGGCCGGTGAGCGCGGGCGATGCCTATCAGGCGCTGATGGACCGGGGCTATATCGTGCGCTGGCTGCCCGGACAGGGGCTGGCCAACGGCCTGCGCATCTCGATCGGGACCGAGGCGGAGGTGCGCGGGATCGCCGCCGCGCTGCGCGAGATCGTGGGCGGCTGATGCTGCCTTTCTCCCGCGTCGCCATCATCGGGCTGGGGCTGATCGGGTCGTCGATCGCGCGGGCGGTCCGCGCCGAGATGCCGACGGTGCGGCTGACCGGGCATGATGCGTCGGCCGAGGCGCGCGAGCAGGTGCGCGCGTTCGGACTCGTGGACGATTGTACCGACCATGCCGGCGCGGCGGTGTTCGATGCCGATCTGGTCATCCTGTGCGTGCCGGTGGGCGCAATCGGGGCGGTCGCCGCGGAGATTGCCGATGATCTGCCGGCAGGCGTGATCGTCAGCGATGTCGGGTCGAGCAAGGCCGGGGTCGCCACTGCCTTCGCCGAAGCGCTGCCGGGCGTGACGGTGGTGCCGGCGCATCCGGTGGCGGGGACCGAGCGCAGCGGGCCCGAGGCGGGCTTCGCGACCCTGTTCAAGGGGCGGTGGTGCATCCTGACCCCGGCGGCCGATGCCGATCCGACCGCGGTCGAGCGCGTCGGCGAGTTCTGGCGGCGGCTGGGTGCCGAGATCGACACGATGGACGCGCAGCATCACGACCTGGTGCTGGCGGTGACCAGCCATCTGCCGCACCTGATCGCCTATACCATCGTCGGGACCGCATCCGACCTGGAGGCGGTGACGCAGAGCGAGGTCATCAAATATTCGGCGGGCGGCTTCCGCGACTTCACCCGGATCGCCGCGTCGGACCCGACGATGTGGCGCGACGTGTTCCTGGCGAACAAGGATGCGGTGCTGGCGATGTTGCAGCGCTTCTCGGAAGACCTGTCGGCGCTGCAACGCGCGATCCGGTGGGACAAGGGCGACGAGCTGTTCGACCTGTTCACCCGGACCCGGGCGATCCGGCGGTCAATCGTCGAACAGGGGCAGGACGACGCCCGCGAGGATTTCGGGCGGAGCCACGGGTAGGGGGCATTTGTCGCAGGTGTGTCCCCACGGGTGAGCGGCACGCCGGCCAACGCTTTGCCGATCCGATACCTTGCCGTGCCCCCGCGTAGGCGGGGGCCCAGAGCCCGGCAGAACGGAGCTTCGCGTTTGGAACCCTGGACCCCCGCCTTCGCGGGGGTACGGTGGGGTACTGGTTGCCGCCCCTACCTCGCCTCCACCACCGGCAGCCATACCGCACTCGGGCTGCTGCCGCCGCGTTCGATCGTTACCGTCGCCTTCTTGTACGCATCCTTGGGCGCGGTGAAGATGTTCGGGACATAGGTCTGCGGGTTGCGGTCGTAGAGCGGGAACAGCGACGACTGGACCTGGACCATGATGCGGTGGCCCGGCTGGAACACATGGTTCACGGTCGGCAGGCGGAAGCGATAGCGCTGCGTCTTGTTCGCCGGGATCGCCGAGGGCTTGGCAAAGTCGTTGCGGTAGCGCCCGCGGAAGATGTCGAGGCTGATCGGCAGCTGGTATCCGCCCATCGCCGGCTGGCCGGGCACGACGTCGGGATAGACGTCGATCACCTTCACCACGAAATCGCCATCGGTGCCGGTCGTCCTGGCAAAGATATCGGCGATCGGCGCGCCGGCGACCTTGACCGGCTGCGTGAGTACCGGCGTCTGGTAGGTCATGACGTCGGTGCGGCCGTCGACATGGCGCTGGTCGCTGACCAGCCACGCCTTCCACCGGCCGTCATCGAAATTGACCGGACGCGACAGGTGCGGGACGGGCTTGGCAGGATCGGAGACATAGCTGTCGCCACCGGCCTTGGCCGCGGTGAAGCCGAGGTCGCCGTCCGCGCCGAGATAGATGGGTTTCAGCGGTGCGGCGCAGCCCTTCTCGCAGGACAGCGGCCACTGGGGCAGTTCGTCCCAGTGATTCTCGCCGGTGTTGTAGATCAGCGCCTGGGGTGGGGTGAAGGCGGGGCGGCCGTCGCGCAGATACTGGTCGAAGAACGGGAACAGATACTTCTCGCGCCATTGGAGCGCGGTGTCGCCGTTGAACTTCAGGTCGCCGAGCGTCGAGCCGTCGTAATTCGCGCCGCTGTGGCGCCACGGCCCCATGACGAGGAAGTTATTGCCGCCCTTGCCCTTGGCCTTCAGCGCTTCCCAGGCGGTGATGGCGCCGTACATGTCCTCCTGATCCCACAGCCCCTGTTCCCACATCGTGGGGACGTTGGAGGGGTTGGCGGCGATCAGCTTGTCGAGCGCCTGTCCCTGCCAATAGGCGTCGTAGGACGGGTGGGCGACGAAGCGCTGCCAGAAGGGGAGCTGGGCATAGCCCGACGCCTTGGCCCAGTCGTTCGCGGACCCGACGTTCCGGAACTGGTCGTAATCGTCATAGGTGGTGGAGGGCGGCGAGGCGCCGGGGCCCTTGTAGCCCGTCTGGCTGCCGATCCAGCCGATATTGGCGAGGCGGAACGCGCCGTAATGGAACCAGTCGTCGCCCATCCAGCCGTCGATCATCGGGCTTTCCGGCGCCGCGACCTGGAGCGCGGGATGCGGGTTCAGCAGCGCCATGACGACGGTGAATCCTTCGTACGACGACCCCAGCATGCCGACCCGGCCGTTGCTTTCGGGCAGGTTCGCCTTGTTCACCAGCCAGTCGATCGTGTCATAGGCGTCGGTGACGTGATCGACATTGGTCGGGTTCAGGGGGCCACGCACCGGGCGGGTGACGACATAATCGCCCTCCGACCCGTATTTGCCGCGAATGTCCTGGAACACGCGGATATAGCCGGCGCGGGTGAAGACCTCGTCGCCCTGCGGCAGCGTCGCGACATAGCTGGTGCTGTCGGCGCGCGCGACGCGGCCCGACGCGTTGTAGGGGGTGCGGGTCAGCAGGATCGGGGCGTTCGCCGCGCCCTTCGGGATCATGATGACCGTGTGCAGCTTCACCCCGTCGCGCATCGGGATCATCACTTCGCGCTTCACATAGTCGTATTTGTCGGTCGGCGGCACGAACTTCGCCGGGATGTCGCCGTTCGGCGGCCAGATGTCGGGACCGGGCTTCGCCGTCTGGGCGGCGAGGGTCGAGGCGCCGAGCGCGAGGGTGCAGGCGAGAAGCAGCGGGCGAATTCGCATGGGAACAAGGGACTCCTGACCGTGTCGCCGGGCGGCGATGCGATGATGTTACATCGTTCGGCGGAGTGTCAGGGAAGTCAATATGGGCGACGTGGATATCGGCACGATCGGCCCAAAGTTCACTAAGTTCACACTAGTGACGGCTTCGCGCACGCATGTGCCGACCGGTGGCGAAGCGATCGCTCCGCCACCGGTCAGGTCGTTCAGGCGCCCTGCGGCGTCGGCGATCCGAAGGGGCCGCGCGGGCGGCGGGTCTTCGGGATCGAGGTGCCGGCAGCGGCCAGCGGGGTCGAGGGCGTGCCCTCGTCGCGGCCGATATCCTCGCCCGCGATCAGCCGCTTGATCTCGTCGCCCGACAGGGTTTCATATTCGAGCAGCGCACCGGCCAGCGTGTGCAACTGATCGACATGTTCGGTCAGAAGTTGACGCGCGCGCTCCAAGCCACCTTCGACGATGCGCTTGATCTCGCTGTCGATCAGCTCGGCGGTCTTGTTCGACATGCGCGCCGGGGCCGAGGACGAATAGCCGAGGAAGCTTTCCCCCTGCGGTTCGGCATATTCGACCGGGCCGACCGCGTCGGACATGCCCCAGCGGGTGACCATGTCGCGGGCGAGCGACGTCGCCTGCTGAATGTCGCCCGAGGCGCCCGACGACACCTTGTCATAGCCGAAGATGATTTCCTCGGCGATGCGGCCGCCCATCGCGACCGACAGGTTCGCGTACATCTTGTCGCGGTGATAGCTGTACGAGTCGCGTTCCGGCAGGCGCATGACCATGCCCAGCGCGCGGCCGCGCGGGATGATCGTCGCCTTGTGGATCGGGTCCGATGCCGGTTCGTGGAGCGAGACGATGGCGTGGCCGGCCTCATGATAGGCGGTCATGCGCTTTTCGTCGTCGGTCATAACCATCGAGCGCCGCTCGGCACCCATCATGACCTTGTCCTTCGCCTCTTCGAATTCCGAATTGGCGACCAGCCGCTTGCCCTTGCGCGCCGCCATCAGCGCCGCTTCGTTGACGAGGTTGGCGAGATCGGCACCCGAGAAGCCCGGCGTGCCGCGCGCGATGACGCGTGCATCGACGTCGGGCGCCAGCGGCACCTTCTTCATATGGACCTGCAGGATCTTGATCCGGCCCTCGATATCGGGGCGGGGCACGACGACCTGGCGATCGAAGCGGCCCGGACGCAGCAGCGCGGGGTCGAGCACGTCGGGACGGTTGGTCGCCGCAACGATGATGATGCCCTCGTTCGCCTCGAAGCCGTCCATTTCGACCAGCAGCTGGTTCAGCGTCTGCTCGCGCTCGTCATTGCCATTGCCAAGACCCGCGCCACGATGGCGACCGACCGCGTCGATTTCGTCGATGAAGACGATGCAGGGGGCCGACTTCTTGGCCTGTTCGAACATGTCGCGGACGCGGGATGCGCCGACGCCGACGAACATCTCGACGAAGTCCGAACCCGAGATGGTGAAGAACGGCACGCCCGCTTCGCCGGCGATCGCGCGGGCGAGCAAAGTCTTGCCGGTGCCGGGCGAACCGACCAGCAGCGCACCCTTCGGAATCTTGCCCCCCAGACGGGCGAACTTGGTCGGGTCCTTCAGGAAGTCGACGATCTCGGTTAGCTCGGCACGCGCCTCGTCGATGCCGGCGACATCGTCGAAGGTGACCTTGCCTTCCTTCTGCGTCAGCATCCGCGCGCGCGACTTGCCGAAGCCCATTGCGCCGCCACCGCCGCCGCCCTTCTGCATCTGGCGCAGCACGAAGAAGGCGATGCCGAGGAACAGCAGGAACGGCAGCGACTGGACGAGAATCGCCATCCAGATGTTCGGCCCTTCCTCCGGACGGGCGTTCATGACGACGTTCTTCGCGCGCAGCCGTTCGATCAGGTTGGGATCGTTCAGCGCGTTGGTGCGGAACTTCTCGTCATTGGTCTGGATGCCGGTGATGGTGTTGGTCGCGATATTGACCTCACGCACCGATCCTTCGTCGACCCGGTTCAGGAAGGTCGAATAGGGGATCACCTGCCCCTGGGTCTGGGTCGACGGGCCGTTGAACAGCTGGACGAAGATCGCCAGCGACACCAGGATGCCGACCCAGATCAACAGGCTCTTCATCCAGGGGTTGCCGCCGTTATTGTCGGGGCCGTTCTGCTTGTCGTTGTCGTTCATGCGGACGTACTACCTCTCAGTGCACCCAAGATAGGCGAGGCGAGGTTAATGGCAATGGAACAACGTCGATCAGTCTGATCGGCGCGGTGGAGCGGGGCGAAAGTGCCAGATTCCGCCTTTTGCCGAGGCCAGAACGCCGGATTGCGTCGCTTTTTTGCCCGACTCGAGCGCGGTCAGCAGCGATTCGATGTTGGCGGCGTCGGACCAGGGGCCTTCGGTGATCCCGTCGATCAGGCGAACGTCGCCGATGGCGCGGCGGGCGAGTCGGCGGCGCAGCTCGCGGGGCAGGTCGGTCATGTCGAGGCGGTGTTCGCCAGCGTCGGCATCGCGGCGGCGGGTGCGCCACAGCCAGTCGACGGTTTCGGTGAGCGTCGCATCGACCTCGCGGCAATGGGCTGCGCTGGCGGCGAGGGCTAGCGGGTCGAGGTGCCCGGCGGCGAGCAGCGCGCGGACGGCGGTGCGGTCGTGGCGCGGGTCGGTGTTCGAGGGGTCGTCGACGAAGGGAAGGTCGGCGGCGAGGGCGC
Source organism: Sphingomonas sp. ABOLH (assembly GCF_003951715.1). NCBI lineage: Bacteria > Pseudomonadati > Pseudomonadota > Alphaproteobacteria > Sphingomonadales > Sphingomonadaceae > Sphingomonas > Sphingomonas sp. ABOLH. Next base: position 26,336 of record NZ_QQWV01000051.1, read on the forward strand.
GCAGTTCGGCGCGGCGCCAGGTGAGGAGGGGGCGGAGGATGGGGAGCTGGCTCTTATA
>NZ_QQWV01000052.1:0-25711 GCF_003951715.1 Sphingomonas sp. ABOLH
CCCGCCTCGGCCTCCTTCAGGATGCCAATGATCTGCTCTTCCGAAAACTGCTTCCGCTTCATTCCGTCCGTCCCTTCGAGGGGCCGGTCTCTAGTTCCAGATGGATGAAGAAACGGGGGTCACGTCACAGCGCTTCCACCGGTTGTAGAGCGTCTTGTGTGGCCCATAGGCGCTGGGCGCATCTCGCCAGCGCAGCCCATTGCGGTTGACGAAGACGATGCCGCTCAGAACCCGTCGGTCGTCCACCCGCGGCCGGCCGTGGCTCTTGGGAAAGAACGGCCGCAGCCGCTCAATCTGCTCATCCGTCAGCCAAAACAGGTCACTCATTCCGGTCTCCTCGCGGAGCCTGAATCAGATCGTGACGCTCACATCAATGGGTCCTGACCCTAGCGAGAAGGGCGACCTCGGCGACCAGTACAACGCGTTCCTCGACTGCGAGGAGGTGCGCGACCTGTCGACACTGCGCGGCGATGTCGTGATCGAGCGCGACGGCAAGCTGATGCGGCCCAAGCGCCTTCCGTCGAACCTCTTCCAGTTCCGCGAAGGCACAGGCGCTGACCGCTGTGTCCTCGACTGCATCACGTCACTCCAGAACGGCGCCGACCTGCTGTGGATCGAGACCGAGAAGCCGCACATCGAGCAGATCGCCGGCATGGTCGATCGTATCCGCGAGGTCGTGCCCAACGCCAAACTCGTGTACAACAACTCCCCGAGCTTCAACTGGACATTGAACTTCCGTCAGCAGGTCTTCGACAGCTGGGCTTACGAGGGTCGCGACCTTTCGACCTATGATCGTACAAAGCTGATGAGCGCCGACTATGACTCGACCGACCTTGCAACGGAAGCCGACGAGCGCATCCGCACCTTTCAGAAGGACGCCAGCGCGCGGGCAGGCATCTTCCACCACCTCATCACCCTACCGACCTACCACACCGCCGCTCTGTCGACCGACAATCTGGCGAAGGAGTATTTCGGCGAGGCAGGGATGCTCGGCTATGTGAAGGGCGTCCAGCGACAGGAGATCCGGCAGGGTATCGCCTGCGTCCGGCATCAGAACATGAGCGGGTCGGACATTGGCGACGATCACAAGGAGTACTTTGCTGGTGAGGCGGCGCTGAAGGCGGGCGGCGCGCACAACACGATGAACCAGTTCGCAGCTTGATCGGACGATGCGTCACGGGGATCGGGAGATCCTCGTGACGCACTCCGTTCCACCCCCGTACTCCGGTTCGGGTGGGCGCACCGCGATCTGCCGTCATGATGATGGGTTGGCTACGTAGGAGATCGGTCTTCGTCGGAAGGCGAATTGAGATCGGGCGGGCCGTCCGGTGCACAGAGCGCTCGGATTCCTGCTGCCACGAAGACGGGCAGTCGGTCGGCTATCCCGAGGAAATTGTCCGAATGCACGAGACCCGACGAGAGTCGATCTATGCGTCCCGTCCGCCCTAGCGAGAACGTAAAGGAGCCGGTCAGGAAGTGATAGCTCCAGTACAGCTTCTCCTTCGACGCGTGGGGCAGGAGGATTTTCATGTCGTCGACCAGTACCCAGGAGACCGGGTCGAACGTCTCGGACATCAGCTCGTACATCTTGCCCCGACTGCTGTTCACGTAGGCGACGATCGAAGCGTAGTTCCGATGCTTGTCGTCAATGTCGGCCATCTCGAATGCGGGCCGCATGAAGGCGTCGAGCAAACCCTCGAGTGTGCCGCCGTTGCCGAGCGATGGACGATAGGCGCCCAAGGCCGCAAGGCGCGCGGCGTTCGCTTCCGGGGCACGCCGACGGAATACCGCGGCGAACAGCTTCTCCTTGTCGCCGAAGTAGTAGCGCATCAGCGACGTGTCGACGCCGGCGCTCGAGGCCACGCTCGAGATGGTGACGCCGTTGTACCCCTTGGCGGCGAATTCCGCTTCGGCATGATCGAGGATCAATGTCATCGAATCCTGACGTCGTTCCGCCTGAAGACGGCGCGCCTCGCGTTTTGTCTCCGTCTGCTCCTTCGTCATTCATCCTGTCCCGTCTGATGTCGCCGCTGTGCCGACCTCGTTGGCCGCTGGGTAGCCCTTTCGTTGCCAGAGCCGCTGGATGTGGCGCTTAACCGCCCTCGCTTTCGAAAAAAAGTTTTACGTGATTCGGCGTGCGACAACTTATTTCCTGCAACGCAAAGAAATATGATTGACGCCGTTTCGCGGCGGCGTCATCCTCCGCTTCAAGAGACCGGGAACGAACCCCGGCTTTGATGGGAGTAGGATTATGAAGAGCAGGCTTTTTGCCGGCATCTGCACGCTCGCGTTGTGTTCATGGTCATCCATTGGGCTGGCGCAGACCGCATCGTCGACGCCATCGACCACCACGCCCCCGCTCCAGGGTAGTGCCGAGGCGTTGCCGGCATCCGGCGATGAGGATGCGATAGCCGACATCATCGTCACGGGCTCGCGAGCAATCGCCGATGGTTCGCAGGCGCCGACGCCGGTGACGGTCACCTCGGGTGAGCAGCTGGTGAAGGCAAACCCCGGACTGATCGCGGAGTCGCTGAACATGCTGCCGGCGTTTCGCGGATCCACCCGCCCCACGACCGGGAACGTCGTCGCGACCGGCCCGAACGCCGGCAGCTTCCTGAACCTCCGGAACCTCGGTGTCCAACGTACCCTGGTCCTCTTGGACGGGCGTCGTGCAGCACCGTCCTCGCGCGAAGGCGCGACCGACGTCAACCTGCTCCCGTCCGATCTGGTGAAGCGGGTCGATATCGTCACGGGCGGCGCGTCCGCCGCCTACGGATCAGACGCGGTCGCGGGCGTAGTCAACTTCGTGTTGGACAACCGTTTCAAGGGCATCAAGGGGACGCTGCAGTCGGGGGTCTCCGAGCGCGGCGATGGCGCGAGCATCAAGGGCAGCGTCAGCGCGGGTACGTCGTTCGCGAACGACCGCGGACGTATCGTGGCAAGCGCCTCCTACTACGATGTCCAGCAGATCGGCAGCCTGGCGGATCGCGAATGGGGCCGGAGCAATACGGGCTTCCTGAACAATCCGGCCAATCGCGGCCAGCTGATCTTCCGAGACAATCTGCGGGCCGCGACCGCGTCCCCGGGAGGTGTGATCCTGAGCGGCCCGCTCGCGCTCCGCCAGTTCGGGCCGGGGGGCACGCTGGTCCCGTTCTCGCGCGGGACCGCGCAGTCGGGTCTCATCCAGGTCGGTGGCGACGGCGCGCAGGCCTTCTCGAGCCTCTCTGCCGGGATCGAGACCCAGAACTACTTCACCCATGCCGAATTCGACGTGACCCCATCACTCACGATCTTCGGGCAGGCGGCCCTCGGCCTGTCGAAGACGGAGTACAATCAGATCCAGCAGTTCAATCTGGGCGGATTCAACGGCTTCACGATCTTCAGCGGGAACGCATTCCTGAACCCCGCCGTGCAGCAGGTGCTCACCCAAACCAACACGCCAGCGTTCGCGATGGGGCGCGTCAACTTCGATTTCGGCACGCCGGCGAATGCGCTCGCCAAGGGTCGGACCCTCGATCTGACCGCAGGCTTCAAGTACACCGGCGGTGGTGGGTTGACCATCGATGGCTATTACGAGCGGGGCCGCAACCGGACCACGATCCGCACCAACAACAACGTGGCGCTCGAACGCCTCTACGCCGCTGCCGACGCGGTCCGGGACCCCGCGACCAACCAGATCGTCTGCCGTGTCTCGCTGACGGATCCGGGACTGTACCCGGGCTGCGTCCCGATCAACCTGTTCGGCGTCGGCGCCCCATCCCAGGAGGCGATCCGCTATGTCGAGGTCAACCCGGCGTTCCGCACGACGGTGAAGCAGGACGTCGCGGACCTATCGATCCGCGCGACCCCGTTCGCGACCTGGGCAGGCGATGTGGCCCTCGCAGCGGGCGGTACGTATCGGCGCGTGGAGCTCGATCAGACGACCAACGACCTCGCCAACAGCGTGAACGATGCGACCGGCATCCGGGGGTTTCCCGCGGCCTATCTGAACCAGCCCGGCGGCCTGCTGCTCAGCAACGTGTTCCCGGTGGCCGGGTCGTACCACCTCTGGGAGGTGTTCGGCGAAGCGGCCGTCCCGCTCGCGCGTGATCAGCCGTTCCTCCACGCACTCGACGTCAACGGGGCTGTCCGGTACATCAACTACAGCACCAGCGGCGGCGTCACGACGTGGAAGGGCGGCGCGGTCTGGGAGCCGGTGGCCGGCCTGCGTCTGCGGGGAACCGCGTCGCGCGACATTCGCGCACCGAACGTGCCCGAACTGTTCGCCGGCATCGTGCAGCAGACAGGCGCGGTGATCGAGAACAACGTCACGGTTCCGATCATTCTGGCGACGCTCGGCAACGCCGATCTCCGGCCGGAGATCGCGAAGACCTACACCGGCGGCATCGTCCTGCAGCCAGACTTCGCGCCGGGGCTGACGCTGTCCGCTGACTACTATTCGATCAATGTGTCGGGGATCATCACGTCGCTGACGCCGCAGCTGACCCTCGACCAGTGCCGCGCGGGTAACGACGCCTTGTGCGCCAACATCACCCGGAACGCGGCCGGGACGATCACGCGCATCACGAGTCCGACCCTGAACCTCAACGAGTTGAAGGCGAGCGGCGTCGATATCGAGGTCGGCTATCGTCCGTCAGGCGACGTCTTCGGCGGCAAGGCCGGCTTTCGGGTGGTCGCCAGCTATCTGGAGAAGCAGCAGCAGATCTTCACCAACGGCAATATTGTCGATCGGGCCGGGGAAGTCGGACTTAGTAGCAACCCGAGGTGGAACGTGGTCGGCAACGTGACGTGGACGTCCGACACGTTCGAACTGTTCGCGCAAGAGCGCTTCATCAGTGCCGGTCGCTACGACGTCACCCGAAGCGAGCCGACCACGATCGAGGACAACACCGTCGACCACGTGTTCTACACGGACCTCACGGCGTCGTTCAAGGTCGCCCCAAAGTTCCGCTTCTACCTGACGGTAAACAACCTGTTCGATCAGGATCCGCCGCTCGCTCCGACCGGAACGCTGATCCAGTACAACAGGACGAACCCGCAACTCTACGACGTGATCGGACGGTTCTATACCGCCGGCATCAACTTCAACTTCTGATCCACGCGCCCCGCCCGGTTTCGGGCGGGGCGTCCAAGACAACTCGAACGATACGGATGACGCGGTGAGCCAGCCAAAGATACTTCAGACCGCGGGTAGGGACGCATACGCCTTCCCGTTGCTCATCCGCCATCTGCTCGCGAACGTGGCCGAGCAGAGCAGCGCGGAGATCGTCAGCGGAGGACTGCGTTTCACCTATCGTCAATTCGTTGACCGGGTGCGTCGTCTGGCGACGGCGCTGGCGGCGCGCGGCGTCCGTCCGGGCGACACGATCGCCGTGATGGACTGGGACAGTCACCGCTACCTCGAATGCTACTTCGCGATACCGATGATGGGCGCGATCCTGCAGACGGTGAACGTCCGGCTGTCACCCATGCAGATTGGGTACACCTTGCAGCAGTCCGGAGCATCGGTCGTGCTGTACCACGACGACTTCCGCCCACTGTGTGACGCAATCTGCTCACATCTACCGGGGCTTCGCGAAGCGATTCCGATGACCACTCCGGGCGTGCAGTCGTACGAGGAATGGCTCGACGGGACCGATCCGACCTACGAGTTCGAGGACTTCGACGAGAACGCCATCGCGACGACGTTCCACACGACGGGCACGACCGGAGATCCCAAGCAGGTCTTCTTCACCCACCGCCAGCTCGTGCTGCACACGCTGGCCTTCACGTCGACTCTCGCCAGTCAACCTCAAGGCCAGAACCTGACACGGGCCGACGTGTACATGCCGATCACGCCGATGTTCCATGTCCACGCGTGGGGCGCCCCCTACGCCGTCACGATGCTAGGTCTCAAGCAGGTCTATCCCGGACGTTACGATCCCTCGACCCTGCTGCGGCTTCGGCGCACGGAGGACGTCAGCTTCTCTCACTGCGTTCCAACGCTGCTTCGCATGCTTATCGATGCCGCCGCTGGCGAACCGCTTGGACCGTGGACTATCGTTATCGGCGGATCGGCTCTGCCACCGGCGTTGGTGGAGGAAGCGTTCGAGGTCGGTATAACGACGCTTGCGGGGTTCGGCATGTCGGAGACCGGACCGGTGATCGCACTTGCGCGGGGTGAGGCCGAGGACTCGCACGGTCTTAGTCGTGCAGGATTCGCCCTCCCGTTGGTCTACGCGAAGATTGATGGAAAACGTGGCGGAGAACTCGTCCTGCGTGCACCTTGGTTGACGCAAGGGTACGGCAGCCAGGACGCATCCGACACGCTTTGGGAAGACGGGTGGCTACATACCGGGGACGTGGCCGAAAAGGACGCCGACGGCGCCATCCGCATCGTCGACCGTCTGAAGGACGTCATCAAGTCGGGCGGAGAATGGATCTCCTCAATCGACCTGGAGGCGCGCCTCATGGAGGATGCAGCGGTTTCCGAGGCCGCTGTCGTAGGCATCGCCCATCCCCGCTGGGGCGAGCGTCCTATCGCATTCGTGACAGCCGCACCCGACGAAATCATCTCGGAGGAGCGGCTTTACGACGCTTTATCGAAACAAGCAGTGGCCGGACAAATAAGCCGATACGCCATTCCATCGATCATCCATGTTGCAGACGGTCTACCCAGGACCAGCGTCGGCAAGATCGACAAGAAAGCGCTTCGTGAGATCGCCATTGCGCTAGCGGCCGATGCTGCGGCCGCGGTGGAAGCACAGTCGAAGGTAGCCGGAGCATGAGCACAGCGATCGCAGCAACGAGCGAAATCCGCTTCGTCCTCGACCACGTTGCCCAGATCGGGCATCTGGCCCAGAGCGAACGTTTTGCCGCCGCCAGCGACGACGTCATCGAGGCGATAATCGAGGGGGCGGCCACCTTCGCGACCGAGGTCTGGGCTCCGCTCAACCACGCAGGAGACACGGTCGGCGCCAAGTGGACTGAGCAGGGGGTTGTCCTTCCCGACCGGTATCCGGAGGCCTATCGCGCGTACGTGGAAGGCGGATGGGGTACCATCGGAGTGCCCGAAGAGCATGGTGGGCAGGGGCTACCGTTTACGTTGCAGACCGCGGTGCTGGAACTGCTGGGCACTGCCAACCCCGGTTTCGCCCTGTGTCCTACGCTGACGGTTGGTGCCATCGAGGCGCTGGTTCACCACGGTACGCCCGAACAGCAGGCAAAATTCCTGCCGCAGCTGGCAACCGGTGCCTGGACCGGTACGATGAACTTGACCGAGCCACAGGCGGGATCCGACGTGGGAGCGCTACGCGCGCAAGCCGTGCCGCGGGGCGACGGCACGTGGTCCATCAAGGGCACAAAGATCTTCATCTCGTTCGGTGATCACGACCTGGCCGACAACATCGTCCATCTCGTTCTGGCTCGTACTCCTGATGCTCCGGCCGGAACGCGTGGCATCTCGCTGTTCCTGGTTCCGAAGTTCCGCCTCGACAAGGAGGGCCATCTCGGGGCGTTCAACGACGTCAAGGTAGTCTCCATCGAGCACAAGCTGGGACTTCATGCGTCCCCGACCTGCGTCTTGAGCTTCGGCGACAACGACGACTGCGTCGGCGAACTCATCGGTCCTGAGCATGGCGGAATGCGGGCGATGTTCACGATGATGAACAACGCTCGACTGAACGTCGGTCTGCAGGGCGTGCAGATCGGGGAGGCTGCTACCCGAAAAGCCGTTACCTATGCGTTGGAGCGGGTGCAGTCCGCACGATCCGGGGCTACCGACCGCAAACCGGTCCGAATCGCCGACCATCCTGACGTCCGTCGCATGCTGATGCGCATGGCGGCGCAGACCCAGGGCGCACGTGCGCTGGTATACTACGCTGCGGCCCAAGTGGACCGGACGACGCTCGGCGACGCCGCTGCGCGCGAGCGCCTCGAGATCCTCACGCCCCTTGCGAAAGCTCATGCCACGGACCTCGGCAACGAGATCGCATCGATTGGTGTGCAGGTGCATGGCGGGATGGGATATGTCGAGGAGACCGGAGCGGCACAATACTTCCGGGACGCTCGCATCACCCCGATCTACGAAGGCACGAACGGCATCCAGGCTGCGGACCTGGTCGGTCGTAAGCTCGGAATGGGGAACGGTTCGGCGTTCGCTTCCCTGATTGCCGACATGCGTGAAACGTCTCAGACCGCCGCACTGACGGAACTGATCGACGTGTGCGACGAGACGGGACGTCGGCTAGCGGGTGCCGATGCGGACGACCGCCTGGCGGCCAGCTATCCGTTCCTGACGATGTTGTCGGTCGCGGTCTGTGGGTGGTTGATGGAAGCGCAGGGTCGAGCAGCTTCGGATGACGATTTATGGCAGGCCAAGAAGGCAACGACCGCCTTCTATCTCAACCAGATCGTGCCCGAAGCCTTGGGTTTGGCGGCGGCCGCGCGAGCCTCGTCGGCCGAACTTTATGCGGTCGATCCCGCCCTGCTCCTCGCTTGACGAGCTTCAAGACGGAACGCCCATTTCGAGCGGATCCGGAAGCGAGGTGGGCTACATGACGACGCGGGAGTGCAAGGCATGAACGAACGGGAATCAATGCCCTACGACGTGGTGATCGTTGGTGCCGGCCCCGCCGGTCTGACGGCCGCGATCCGGCTGAAACAACTCGCCGAAGCGGCGGGTACCGACATGTCGGTGTGCGTTCTCGAAAAGGGGTCGGAGGTCGGCGCGCACATCCTGTCGGGAGCGGTCATCGACCCGCGTGCCCTCGACGAACTGATCCCCGACTGGCGGGAGACCGATTGCCCGCTTGCCGAAACGCCGGTGACGCAGAACCATCATTGGGTGCTGACGACCAGGAAGAAGTTCAACCTGCCGCATCTCTGGACGCCGCCCTTCCTTCACAACAAGGGAACGTACACGGGCTCGCTCGGCAATCTGTGCCGCTGGCTCGCCGGCCGGGCCGAGGCGATGGGCGTGGAAATCTTCCCCGGCTTCGCAGCCGCCGAGATCCTGTTTCACGAGGATGGGCGCGTGAAGGGTGTAGCGACGGGCGACATGGGTGTCGCCCGCGACGGCACGCGCAAGGGCGACTATCAGCCCGGTCTAGAACTTCACGCGAAATACACCTTCTTCGCCGAAGGCGTGCGCGGTCACCTAACCAAAGAACTGATCCGGACCTTCGATCTCGCCGCCGAGAGTGACCCACAGGTCTATGGCCTCGGCATCAAGGAGCTGTGGGACATCGATCCCGCGAAGCATGAACCCGGCAAGGTGGTGCATACGCAGGGTTGGCCCTTGGGCAGCGACGCAAACGGCGGCGGCTGGATCTATCATCAGGCAAATGGCCAGGTGTCGATCGGCTTCGTCACCTGGCTCGGCTATACCAATCCGTATCTGTCCCCCTTTCAGGAAATGCAGAAGTGGAAAACGCATCCCGCCATCGCCGACCTGCTGGGGGGTGGCCGCCGCGTCTCGTACGGAGCGCGCGCGATCAATGACGGGGGTCTCCAGTCGATCCCTAAGCTGGTCGCCCCCGGCGCCGCGCTGATCGGCTGCTCCGCCGGCTTCCTCAACGTACCGCGCATCAAGGGCACGCACGGCGCGCAGAAGTCCGCGATGATGGCTGCTGAGGCCGCGTTCGAAGCAATCCGGGCGGGGCGCGAAGGCGACGAACTCGCCGCCTATCCGGCTGCGTTCGAGACGAGTTGGCTGAAGAAGGAGCTGTCCGTCGTCCGCAACGTCGTGCCGCTGGTCAAGAAGTTCGGGGATTTCGTCGGCTCCGGCCTGTCCGGCATAACCATGTGGCTGGAGCATTTCGGGCTGAAGATGCCTTTCACCCTGCATCATCATCCCGACCATGACACGCTGGAACGGAAGGCCCTAGTGAAACCGCCGGTCTACCCCAAGCCCGATGGCGTCCTGACCTTCGACCGTCTCTCCTCGGTTTTCCTGTCGAACACGAACCACGAGGAGGATCAGCCCATCCACTTGCAGCTGCGTGATCCCTCGATCCCGATCGCCTACAACCTACCGCTTTACGACGAACCGTCCCAGCGCTACTGCCCGGCCGGTGTCTACGAAGTGGTCGGTGTTGCGGACGGCAGTCCCAAGTTCGTCATCAACGCTCAAAACTGCGTTCACTGCAAGACGTGCGACATCAAGGATCCGACGCAGAATATAAACTGGGTTGTGCCGGAAGGCGGCGGTGGCCCGAACTATCCGAACATGTGATTTCTGTTTGTCAGTAATTGATAGTGTCGACCATCGACACCCACGCGCGCTCCCGACTGTCGAAACAATGACGGCGATATCGGCTGATTGCGTGCGACGTATTGCACAGACATAAGCGCCAACTGTAAGCGTGGCCGGTAGGCCGCCTTGCGGTGGTCTTAGCCTTCGGGATGCTTGTCGTCTTTGACGAGGGCGCGGGTGTTGCGGGAAATTTTCGGTTCTACGACCAGTCATACGAGCACTCGTATGACTGGTCGAATGGAGGTGGTCGGTCAGGTGTCGGGCCGGCGCCGATGGTCAGATGCGGAGAAGTTGGAGATCCTGACCGAGGCGTTTCGTCCGGGGGTTCGGGTCTGCGATGTCATTGCGCGGCGTGAGGTATCGAGCAGCCTGATCTACACGTGGCGCAAGCAGTTGCGCGAAGGCAAGCTGGCCGGAGCGATGCCGTCGTTGCCGGTGTTTGCTGCAGTGCAGGTGGCGGAACTGACGCCGCCAGCGCCGCAGCCGCTGCCATGTGCCTCGGGGCTCATCCAGATCGAGTTGCCGGGCGGCGTGCGGGTGAGCGTCGATGCGAGCGTGGATGCAGGTGCGCTGGCACGGGTGTTGTCGGTGCTGCGGTGAGCCCGGTGCCGTTGCCAACGCGGGTGTTCCTGGCGTGCGGCGTGACGGACATGCGCAAGGGGTTCGACGGCCTGGCGGTGCTGGTGCAGCAGGTGCTGGCGCAGAACCCGCATTCGGGTGCGCTGTTCGCGTTCCGCGGCAAGCGCGGTCATCTGGTCAAGCTGCTGTGGTTCGATGGGCAAGGTCTTTGCCTGTTTTCCAAGCGGCTCGACCGGGGCCGCTTCGTCTGGCCAGTGACCGCGACCGGCACCGTGACACTGACGCCGGCGCAATTGTCGATGCTGCTGGAAGGCATCGACTGGCGTCGGCCTGAGCGGACGTTCACGCCGACACTGGCGGGGTAAGAACGGCGGTTTTGCGCCACTTTCCCTCGCCCAGCGACCTGCAATCTGCTATGGAGACAGCGTGTCGGAAGCGCCTGTTTCCATAGCAGATGCCACCGCGCGGATCGCCGCGCTGGAGGCTTCGCTCGCCCGGGCCAATGCCGCGCTGGCCGCTCGCGACCTGCTCATCGATACCCTGCGCGGACAGATCGCGCGGCTGCGGCGGATGCAGTTCGGCGCCTCGTCCGAGAAGCTGGGGCGCGAGATCGAGCAGCTCGAACTGGCGCTGGAGGAACTCGAGACCGAGCGCGATGCGCCTGGGCTTGAGATGGTTGACCCTGGCGTGGCGGTTCGGCCGGTGCCCGTCCGTAGTCTGCCGGGACACCTGCCGCGCGAGAAGGTCGTCCACGAGCCGACGTCGGGCCCCTGTACCTGCCCAGACTGTGGTGGTGCGCTGCGGCCGCTTGGGGCAGACGCGCACGAGATGCTCGACATCGTGCCGGTGCGCTGGCGCGTCGTGCGCAACGTCCGCCCCAAATACAGCTGCCGGATATGTGAGAAGATCGTCCAGGCTCCCGCCCCGGTCAGCGCCGTGGCACGCGGCAAGGCCACCTTCGCCACGCTGGCGCACGTCGTCGTCTCCAAGTTCGACCACCACCTGCCGCTGTACCGCCAGGCCGAGATGATGGCGGCGCAAGGGTTAGACGTCGACCGCTCGACGCTGGCGGGCTGGACCGGACAGGCTGCCGGGCTCCTCGACCCCATCGTCAGCCGCATCCGCGACGAAGTGCTCAAGGCCGACAAGATTCACGCCGACGACACGCCGGTGCCGGTACTCGACCCCGGCCGAGGCAAGACCGCCACCGGGCGGCTGTGGGTCTATGCGGCCGACGACCGGGCGTCCGGCGGCACGGCACCGCGCGCGACCTGGTATCGCTTCACGCCAGACCGCACCGCCGCGCACCCAACGTCCCATCTCGCCGGTTTCCGCGGCTTTCTACAGGCCGATGCCTATGCCGGTTATGACGGACTGTATCATGATGGCGTCAGCGAGGTCGCGTGCTGGGCGCATTTCCGGCGCAAGGTCTTCGACCTGCACGAGCGGTCGCCCACGCCGCTGACCACCGACATACTCGAGCGTATCGGCGCGCTTTATGTCGTCGAGGCCGAGGTCCGCGGCCAACCGCCCGATGTGCGTTGTCGAGCCCGACAGGAGAAAAGCCGACCGCTGGTCGACGCCTTGCGCGAGGTGCTCGACACTGCCCTACGCCATCTGTCGCCTAGAGTCAGGACTCGTTGATTACAGCCAGAAGATGACGGTGGCAGCGAGGGCGATGGCGGAGAAGAAGACGGTCGGGCAGCGGTCGTAGCGGGTTGCGACGCGGCGCCAGTCCTTGAGGCGGCCGAACATGATCTCGATGCGGCTACGTCGCCGATAGCGGCGCTTGTCGTACCTGACCGGCTCGTTGCGGGACCGCCGCCCTGGGATGCAGGGTTGGATGCCCTTGGCCTGGAGCGCATCCCTGAACCAGTCGGCGTCGTAGCCGCGGTCACCTAGCAGCCACTGAGCCTTCGGCAGGTCGTCCAGCAACGCTGCCGCACCGGTGTAGTCGCTGACCTGGCCCGCGGTCATAAAGAAGCTCAAGGGGCGTCCGTTCGCATCGGCTACGGCATGGAGCTTGGTGTTCATGCCGCCCTTGGTGCGGCCTATCAGGCGGCCAAGGCCCCCCTTTTTACCCGCAGGCTCGATGCCGTGCGGTGCGCCTTCAGGTAGGTGGCGTCGATCATAACCGTCTTCGGCTCGGCGCCTGCCGCCGCCAGCCCTTCCATCATCCGCGTGAACACGCCTGCCTCACCCCAGCGCTTCCACCGGTTGTAGAGCGTCTTGTGTGGCCCATAGGCGCTGGGCGCATCTCGCCAGCGCAGCCCATTGCGGTTGACGAAGACGATGCCGCTCAGAACCCGTCGGTCGTCCACCCGCGGCCGGCCGTGGCTCTTGGGAAAGAACGGCCGCAGCCGCTCAATCTGCTCATCCGTCAGCCAAAACAGGTCACTCATTCCGGTCTCCTCGCGGAGCCTGAATCAGATCGTGACGCTCACATCAATGGGTCCTGACCCTAAGCGGCTCGGGACAGCGGCGGGCTGAGCATCGAGCGTAACGGCCGGAGCTGCCCCGGTTTGGTGGCGGGCTCGGTCCAGAGATAGTCGCCGGTGAGGTTGATGTGCTGCCAGCCGAGCGGCGAGAGGTGGGCCAGCATGTCGATCGGCACGGGGCGACCCTGGCGTTTGAGGTGCCGCATGGCGGCTTCAAGGTAGGTCGTGTTCCACAGCACGATCGCGCCTGCGACGAGGTTGAGGGCGCTCGCGCGATGGCTCTGCGCCTGAAGGCCGTGGTCGCGCAACCGACCTGCGCGATGGAAGAAGATCGCCCGCTTGAGCGCGTTCTCCGCCTCGCCCTTGTTCAGCTCGCGGGTAGCGCGACGCCGCTCGTCGGGGTGCTCGATCCAGTCGAGCGTGAACAGCGTGCGCTCCACGCGCCCGATCTCCCGCAGCGCGAGCGCCAAGCCGTTCGCGCGCGGGTAGGAGCCGAGCCGCTCCAGCATGGCAGACGCGCTGGTGGCGCCCGTGCGGACCGAGGTCATGAGACGGAGCACGTCCGTCCAGTGGGCCGTGATCAGCTCTTCGTCGATCGCCTCGCCGACGAGCGGCGCGATGTCCGGTCCGGGGTCGAGGCCCTTAAACAAGTGGAGCCGTCTGGCAGACAGGTTCGGGATCCTCGGCGCGAACAGGAAGCCCATCCCGTGACACATCGCGAAGACGTGGTCCGACACCCCGCCGCCGTCCGTGTGGTGCCGCTCGATGCTGAGGTCGGCCCCGTGGTGGAGCAGGCCGTCGAGCACATGGGCGGCCTCGCCGGCACCGGCCGAGATCACCTTGGAGTGGAAAGGCGCGTAGCGGTCGGACACGTGCGTGTAGAACGAGGCGGCCGGCTCCGAGCCCTTGTGCGGGTTGACGGCCCCGGTCGCCTGGGCGCGACGGTTGAGCGGGAAGTGCTGCCCGTCCGAGCTCGACGACGCGCCCGACCCGAACAGGGCCGCGAGCGGCATCCGGTGCTGCGCGTTCACCAGCCGGGCGAGCGCCGTGCCGTAGGTCTCCTCGCGCAGGTGCCAGGACGACAACCAGCCGAGCTGGCGCTGGCTGACCAGGTCGCACGCTTCCGCCATGCGCGCGTGGCCGAGGTTGGTCGCGTCGGCCAGCACCGCGGTGAGCACCGCGCGCGGGTCGTCGTGAGTGCGACGCGTGGTCAGGTGCGTGAAGCAGCCGGTGAACCCCGTCCAGCGGTCGACGTCGGCGAGGAGGTCGGTCACGCGGATCGGCGGCAGGTGCGCGTACAAAGGCGCGAGCGCGCCTTCCGCTTCGTCGGGCGTGCTCGCCTTCAGCGGCGAAATGCGCAGCCGCCCTGCCCGTAGCGACACGTCCTCGAGCGCGTCGGCACCGACCTTAGTCGCCACCTCGCCCAGACGGCGGGCGAGGACCTCGCGCTTCCCGGCCAGCCACTCGGCCGCGGATCCCGGCAACGGCACCGGCAGTGGTCCCGCCTCCCGCATCGCGGCGAACACGGGCGCGGGGATGAGCTGCTGCGCGACCGCGCGATAGCGGCGGCTTCCTTCCACCCACATGTCGCCCGCGCGCAGCCGGTCGCGCAGCTCGGCCAGCACGCAGAACTCGTAGGTGCGCCGGTCCATGCCATCCCGACCGATGCGACGTCGCCAGGTCTGGCGAATGAAGCCGACGGGCGCATCGGCCGGGAGCTTGCGCAGGCGACCGGTTCCGAGCAGTCGCACAATCTCAACACCGCGCGCGAGCGCCAAGCAGGCCGGCACCGCCCCGAACGTGAAGGCTTGCACGAACGCGGGGCCGATCTGGCGCAGGATGGGGAAGTTGGACCGGGCGAGCTCGACAGGGTCGAGCGGGTCGGGCCGGACCAGGCGCTTCGCCTCCTCCACCTCAGAGCCGAGCTCGTCCCAACCAATGACGCGCTCGACCGCGGCGAGCGGGTCGTCGCCGTTGCTCCGCGCGGCAAGGAGCGCGTCGCTCAACCGCGCGAGCAGCCTGATCTTGGCCGTGATGTTGCGCCGGTCGCGCTTCAGCGCGGCTTCCTCGCGCCGTTCGACGCGGCGGAACATTTGGCCGAACAGCCGCTCGAACATGAGAACCGCGTCGTCGGTCAGCGTGACCTGCGTCTCCAGCGCGGTCGCGACCAGCACCGCACGACGTCGAGAGGGGTTTAAGGTGGCGAGGTGCTGGGCGGTGAGCCGCGCGCCCTCGCCCGTGAGCCGCCGCAGGCGCTCGGGATGCACGGCGTCGGTCAGTGCTGGGTTGAGCCGGAGCACGCGTAAGGCGGCGAGCCGATCGAGGATAGCCGAGAACGCGCGCCGGCCCGGTCGCCCAGGCGGCTGTCGCACCCAGGCGAGTACGCTTGTCCTCGCCGTTGCGTGGGGCACGAGCAGTCCTTCCAGCCCGTCGCGCTGCTCTGCGGTGAGTTTTCGGGTAAGCAGCTCGGCGACGTGGCGTTCGGCGTCGAGCAGCGCCCGGGCCACCATGCGCTCGACCAGCGTGATCCCGGGCACGATGATCTGTCGCCTGCGGAACTCGTCCAGGAGCATGCGCGCGAGCTCGGCGCCGCCCGTCGTGGCGAGTGCGGCCGGCAGCAGCCATGCTTGCAGCTCCGCCCTTGCCGGACGGCTGAGCTGCCGGAACCCGAACACGTCGCGCAGCGTGTCGAGGTGCTCGTAGCGGGTCGGCCCGCGCGACGCATAGCCGGCGAGCGCCTCCGGATCGACGTCGAGCTGGTCGGCGACGAACGCGAGCGGCGCGTTCGGGATCAGCTCCCCCGGCCGGAGCAGCCGGCCGGGATAACGGAGCGCGCAGAGCTGGACGGCGAAGCCGAGCCGGTTGTGCGGACGCCGCCTGCTGACGATGACGCGCAGATCGTCGGCGCTCAGCGTCCAGTGCCGGACCAGGTCGAGTTCAGTGTCGGGGAGAGCGAGTAGCGCGTCGCGCTGCCCCTCGGTGAGAACAGCGCGATGCGGCACTGGATCAGGCCTTGGCTGAGGCGGTCCAGCCCACCCGTTCCAGTGTGTCGAGCAGGGTCGACCGAGCCACCTTGAAGGAGCGGCAGACCGATGCTTTGCTGGCACCGCTATCGAGCGCGGCCCTGATCTGCTCGATCTGCTCGGGATCGATCGTGGGCGGCCGCCCGCCTTGCCGCCCGCGACGCTTCGCGGCTGCTAGCCCGGCGATGACGCGCTCGCGGGTTAGAGCACGCTCATACTGCGCGAGCGCGCCGAAGATGGAGAACTGATCTTCCCCCGGTTCAGCGGACACGCTGGATTAGCCGGTTACCCGCTGCTCGGCTTGTTCGGGGGTTAGATACCCGAGGGCCGAGTGCATGCGGTGTCGATTATAGTATCCCTCGATATATCCGAACAGCGCCTGTCGCGCTTCGATCCGGGTCGCCCACCGGCATTGATGGACCAGTTCGACTTTGAGGGTGTGGAAGAAGCTCTCCATCGGGGCATTGTCATAGCAATTGCCGGTGCGGCTCATCGAGGGCACTGCGCCAATCGTCGCCAGATAGTCGACATAGGCTCCGGCCGCGTATTGCGATCCGCGATCCGAGTGACAGATGAGACCGCCCGTTGGTCGCTGCCGCTGGGTCGCCATCATCAGCGCGGCGAGCGGCAATTCGGTTCGCATATGGTCGCGCATGGCCCACCCGACGATCTTGCGGGTCGCCAGATCGAGCACCGCGGCCAGATACAACCAGCCTTCGCCGGTCGCGATGTACGTGATATCGGCAAGCCAGATCGTATTCGGCGCGGTCGCTACAAAGTTCTGCGCCAACAGGTTCGGCGCGATCGGCAGATAGTGGCGGCTGTCCGTCGTGCACGGCCGGAACCGGCGACCGGCCAGCGCACGGATGCGGTGTCGGCGCATCAGCCGCTCGACGCGGCCACGGCTGCATCGATGACCTTCCGCCCGCAGGGCGGCATGCATCCTGGGTGATCCGTATCGCCCCTGATGCCGTGCCTGGAGCCGACGCACGTCGCCGAGCAGCGCCAGGTTCGCCGTCGTCCGCGTGCTCGGCGCCCGACCGCGCCAGTCGTAATAGCCGCTGCGCGACACGCCGAGCATGCGGCACATGACGTTCACCGGCCAGGTGGACGCATGCTGCTCGATGAAAGCGAACTTCACCGCGGCATCTCCGCAAAGCCTGTCTCGAGCGAAGCCGAGAGGATGCCGACGGCTTTTTTTAGGATGTCGCGCTCCATCCGCGTCCGGTCCAACTCACGGCGTAACCGCGCGATCTCCGACGCCTGATCCGCTGGCGATGCCATCGTCGATACTGGCGGTTTTCCCGCCAGGCTTGCCGGCGGGGGGCCGATCTCCTGCTGCTTGCGCTGCCAGCGACGCAGCATCGTCGGCATGATCCCCAACTCGGCTGCCACCTCGGTCTGCAGCCGGCCGCTCGTCTCCCAAAGCGCCACCGCCTCGCGCTTGAACTCATCCGTGAACCGACGCTTCGTCGTACTCGCCATCATACACCTCCTGGCTCCGCAGAGCCTATCATCGGTGTCCGTCAAACCGAGGGATGATCAGAACAGCAGCTCGCCGTGCGGAGTGGTCGTGTCCATCTGCTCGGTCAGCGACCGGAACGCGACGCCGCGCGCCTTCAGGTCGGTGACGATGCCGAGCAGGTGCGGCAAAGACCGGCCGAGCCGGTCCAGCTTCCACACCACCAGCATGTCGCCGGCCTTCAGGTATTCAAGGCAGGCCTTCAGCCCCGGCCGGTCGTCGCGCGCGCCGGATGCCTTGTCAGTGTGAAGGTGCCGCTCGTCGACCCCGGCCGCGACGAGCGCGTCGCGCTGAAGACCGACCGACTGGCGGTCATCGGCCGAAGACACGCGCATGTAGCCAACCAGCATGTGCGGAAAACCTCGAATCCAGAGTTCCCGTGCAGCTTAGCATTGCGACAGGGTTTGTCGCGCAGAAAAGGCCGGTTCGCGATAGGCCGAGCCGAGGTGGTCGGCCAGGGTGTCGGCAAACATGTGATTGACGACAGAATGCAACTTAAGAGCTACTGGCAGCAGTCGACCAGAGTCGGTCGTTCTGGTCACCCGCCGCGAAAGTCTGCAGTTGACAAAAGCCGCCGACCGCACGCCGCCAGCAAAAGCGCCCAAAAACCTGACGTTTGATGCTGGGATGCTGAGCACCCGGAGACCACCCTTTATTTGCGTCTCTTGGCGGATCAGGAGACCATTCTCCTTGCCTCGGTTCGCTAGGTTTGTTGTGGAATAAATGGGTGATTCTGGCTTTCCGCAGTCTCGCGGCGCTAAAACGGCATATCGTCAAAGTCACCCAAATCGTCTTCGTCCACCGCGCTCATGGCAGCGGTCGACGCACCAAGCGATCCGAATAGACTCGCCAATGCGGCATCGTCAAATTTGTCGCTCGGCGGATCCGCAGTCCCCGTGAAACTCGCCTCATTGTCCTCGACCTCAGTCTCGCGCAATTGTGTAGTTCGCTGCTTGAGAGCGGCATGGGCGTGCTCGACGATGCGCGGATCGGCATGGAATCGGGCGGCGAGCTCTTCGATCGTCTTGCCCCAGTCTTCCAGCGTAGATTCCGAATCCATATGGCCGAGATTATTCGGCAGTTCTTCTATCATTCGCTGCGTGGCGCCTTCGATCTCGGCGAAAAGTTCGGGCGGCAGACTACGTTCATGGTCGTCGGCAGCCGCAAGAATGCGGGCGATGTCGTCCGGATCAAGATCGGTCGCGAGCAGACCAGAAACCCCGGCCTGGACAGCGTCGATCAGTTCTGGCGGTGTTAGTTCACCTAAAGCTTGGGCTGCACGCAGTCCCGCTAACATCTCTGGCAGTTTCCTCCCATCTTCCCACGCTGAAAGGGCGGCACGACCCTTGTCGGCTATCGCCTGCGCTGCCGCGATGAAAGCCTCGGCGTTCGAAAGCCGCCACCAATTCACCAGAAGGTCCATGCGGTCCGAGTTCGACAGCTCGTACATGCGCGAACGATATGTTTCACCCGGAATGCGCTTCCACACCTCCACCGTGACGAAGCGCGCGCAGAGCCGGACGAATCTGGAAACGAAGGTGGCGACCCCCTCATTGGTAGGATCGGGTTGCTTCATGAAGTGATCGAAGAGATTGCGCGCACTTCTTAGCGTGGGCACGCCATCGGCAAGCACGGACAGTAATGCCTTGTCACTCAAATAGCGCGCGAGATAGTCCCGTACCGAGGGGTTGACGAAGCGCACCGTCGTTCCGGAAATCACGACGAAGCTCCCTTCCACCGTGCGAAGCGCGCCCTCGAAGTCCTTCGGATCGTATGGCACACAGAATTTCGTGCATAGAACCGAATGGATCCCAGCGAACACTTCCTCGAGATCTTCGATCTCGGAGCCGTATTCAGTCATCAGAAATAGGGCAATAAGCAGGTGCTGCGAGCGCCGCGCGATGTGGGTGCGGAACGCCTTGTCCCAGATCAGATCAGGGTTCTTGAGCGTATCGAGAAACGCTTTGGGATAACTTGCTGGATTGGTATCGGCGATCCGATCGGCCTCGGTCATGAACTGGATGATGCGCGGATTATAATGCTTGTGATCGACGATCTTCTTGATCGCTTTCTGCTCGATCAGCGCTGCGATATGCGCTTCGGGCACGCCTGCTACGACCAAATGGTTATAGAGGATGCGCGCGCGAATGCGCCGGGTATAGATGCCCACATCCAGGACATAGCGCGACACGTTGAGCTTCGTATCGGACAGCGCCTCCGATAGAAGCCGTGCCTGTTCGTAAATATAGGCACGCGTCGTCAGGATAAATCGCGCACTTGGCGTTCGCCGGACCCGACCGATGAAGCGCGCGAGATCGGAGTCCTGCGTCGACAAAGCGCGCTCGTCGAGTGCGATCCTGCCGAGGAAATCATCAAAGAAGAAAATCTGCCGCTTACTGTCGTCGATCCGCGCAAACCCTTCTTCAAGATTGCGGATTGCGATGAGTTCCCAATCTTCCGCGATGTAGGCGTAGCAAAGCATCTCGGCGAGCGTCGTCTTGCCGACGCCGGGTGGACCTGAAATGATGAGCACGCGCTGGCTTTCCAGGATGTCTCGCCCTGATTTGAAGCTCGGATTCTCGGCATAGACCTTGAGCTTAGCCTCGATCTCTTGGCGCGAAATTGTCGTGAAGTTGTGCGACGCTGCGTTGAGCACGCGATCGAGCGCACCAGCCCCCGAAAGCCAAAGCTTGATGTGGCTGCGCTCGATGTCGGGGTATTTGCGGACCAGACCGTTCAAATCTTCGCATCCGAAGATATCATCACTCGATGTTAACGATGGTCCGACGATTTCTGCGAGGACGGCCTTGTTGTCCGGGGTCAGCGGTCGCGACGTCGCAAGGATGTATCGGTCTGGTTCGAGCCGGTCGATCGCATCGCGTTCCTTCTTCATCACGCGGGCGAGCGCCGCCATGTCCGACAAGCGATAATGCTTTGCCTGGAGGATCACGGTCTCGTCGCCGGTCGCATGTCGGCCATCGACGCCGCCATCCGGACCTGGCCCGAACGCTTCAAATCGGACGCCAAGTTCGCGACCGATGAGATCGCGTGCGAGATCCTCGAAATCGGCAGGAGAGAGAGTCTCGAAACTGTAGGTCAATTATGGACAGATCCCGCACGTTGCCATCAAAACTGGCTGGGCGTTACGCGAGCCAGTCACTGGCCCTACACCTATTCGTATCGCGACGCTGTGCATATGGTGCTGCCGGTCGTAACGGGGGACGCCATGCTCGACAGTGTTTATATTCTAGAAACGCTGGACCCGGAGGATTTCTTCGAGCGTCGCTTGGACGGCCATGCCGCAAACGAGATCCTGAAAATCCTCGATGTCACGGCGGAATACCGCATAGCCTTCACTAAGCCGCTGGTCGAGCGTGCCATCGCCGAGGCAGCAGCAAGCAAGGCGCAGGTCCTGCATTTCTCGTCGCACGGCAATGGCACCGGAGTTTTTCTTACCAATGGAAAGAAGCTGAGCTGGAAGGCGTTCGTCGAGCTCATCAAACCCGCTGCTGGACCCGACAAGGCGCTGGTCATGGCAACTTGCGGCGGCGGCGATCAAGAACTGACGACGGCCTTGACCGCTGCCGGCGTCGTCTTCGGCTGGGTGTTTGGATCGACCGCCGAGAAGGTCAGCTTTTCCGACTGCTGCCTAGCCTGGTCGATCCTCTACAACCGGTTGTGCGATCATGGTTTCGACAAGCCCGCCTTGATGACCACGCTGAAGGCGATCAACGCGGCGATCGATGGCGACTTCGTCTATCGCCGCTGGACAGGGAAGAAATACCTCCGCTTTCCGACGCAAAAATAGCACAAACAATGCGCAGCGGCGTGCGGCGCTCGCCGTCCTGGACCGCGATTGTGCGATGGGGGGGTGATCTTTGGGTATCTGGCAATTCTTCCAGCCACCACTCTACTGGCAGCAGTTCGAAGAGCTGTGCACGACATTGCTGACCGAGGTCTATAGCGTCCCCAATGCGCAGCAGGTCGGTCGTCCCGGGCAGGCGCAGCACGGCGTCGACGTATTTGGCACATCGAGCCGCTACGGCCGGATTGGCATCCAGTGCAAACGCCTCGCCGATCTTGACGAGAACGGTAATCCATATCCGGGCGGGCCAATCTCGCGCGCGTTCCTGCGCGACGAGGCTGACGCGGCGCTCGGCTTCACGCCCGACATCAGCCTTTGGATCCTTGCCACCACGGCACGGCGCGACACCAAGGTCCAAGCCTGGGTCGAGGAGATCAACAACGAGTGGGAACAGGCGGGACGCAAGCGCATCGCGATCGTCTGGACCTGGGACGAGTGCATCTCGCACCTCAACAGCTATCCCGACTTGCAGCGCCGCTACTATCGCGACGTCATCCAGGTCCGCGCGCCCAAGGATCTCGACGAGATTATCCTGCGCACGATCGCGATGGCGTTTGCCCGGCCTTCGAGGTGCCGCTTCACTGCGAAACCCCGAGCGAGTTTTTCGAGGCGCTGAAAGACACACAAAAGGCGCTGCGCACCGGCGAACTCGTCGATCGCGAAAGCCGTCAGGTCATCCGCAAGGCGATTGGCGGCTATCATGAACTCGACGATGCAGTGGCGCGGAATTGCCTTCGCGAGGTCGACCAGAATTTGAAGCTCCTGCGCACGCAGCTCGAGCAGGGCCTGAAGGACGGTACGATCGCAGTTGTCGGCACTTGCCTTGATCTTCGTCAACCTGCTCTGGCGCGGTACCTCGACGAACTGCGTCAGTCCTGCCTCGATGATCTGAACCGCGTTCTGCGCCACGCCGGCATTCCGCCGGTTTAAGTATGTGCACCCGTGGCACGTCATCGCTTTGAGCGTGCTGATGTTCAATACGAACCGGCGTGATGTCGTAATCGATCGTTTTCGCTTCGGTTCTTCCTGGCTAGTCTCGCGGCCGACGTGGATGGGCGGCACGGGGCTGGCACGATGAATTCGCGGGCAGGCTTGAGGAGGGGATCGGTGAACGAGGACGCAGCACCCGAGGAAGCGCTCGACATGATCGCGCCGGAAACGGATGTGGTGGAAACGCCAGAGGTTTTTCTGACCGGCGTCGCCGCTGCGCTCAAGGCCTCCGATGATGTCGATGCCGATTTGGCCGCGATCCTGACGGATCATCTGCTGACCGTTACGCCGCACGACAATGTCATCGCCAATGCTAAGGCAGCGATCCTGACGCTGGCCGCCGAGCGCGCGATCCCGGCCGAGGAGCAGGCCGATGGCTGATCCAACGCTGTTCCACTCGCTGACGCTCGAAGGCTTTCGAGCCTATCTTCAGCCCAAGACCTTCGACTTCAGCAAGAAGCCGAGCCTCGCAATATTCGCGCCCAATGGTCTCGGCAAGTCGAGTGTCATCGATGCGCTCGAATTCCTCTTCTCCGAACATGGCACGCTCGATCGGCTCGGGCAGCGTGCGCTCAATAACCAGGCCGGCCCGTCCGCACTGGCCCATAATGGCGCGCAGGCGGCAGGGATCGCGCCGGTGGTCAAGTTCACGACCATCACCGGCAAGGCCACCTCTGCGGGAAGCCGCACGGCGGTGGGCAATCCACGCCCGATCCATGCAGCAGCCACCGCAATGAAAGCCGGGTTCGTCGTCGCGCCGATCATCCGCGGTTATACGCTGCGGACTTTCGTCGAAGAGCATAAGGCGGAGACCCGCTACAGCGACGTGGTGAGCTGGCTGCAGCTCTCGCCGCTGGTCGAGATCCAGAAGATTATCCGGCTGCTGCGCCGCGAGGTCAAGGCCGCTGCCGAGAGCACGACTGAGCAGGTTCGTCTCGCTGGGCAGCTACGCACCGAAACCGCCCAGGCCGTCCAGGAGTGGGACGAAGCGGCCGTGCTCGACTTCGTCAACACAAACGTCATTGCGCCGCTCGATCCCGCGTTGACGATGGCGGCGCTCGATGCCGCGGACACCGGCTATGTCGATATCGGCAAACGGGTCGCGGCCGAGGAGAAGAGCGTCGGCCTCGCCGGTCTGCGACAGGTCCATAACTCGGTTATGGCGCTGTGGCAGAAGATTGTGCCCGAGGACGGCGGCGACCCCAAATATTTGGGCACCATTGCCGCCTTCGACGAAGCGCTGGCGCTGCTGGCCGATGCCACGGCCACCGAAGCCGACGAGCGCGACAAAGCGGCGGGCACGGTCTTCCGGTCGGTGTGGAAGGAAGCCGAGAAACTGTTTGCTGACGATGCTGCGGCTCCGGACAAATGTCCGGTCTGCGCGACGGCGATCGGCGATACCGCTGCCGGAAGCGTCCCCGCGATCCGCGATCTTCTAAAGACCCACCTCGACGATCTGCAAAGCTACAACGACGCCAAGACCGCGCTGGACGACTCCGACAAAGCCACGACCAAGGCGCATAACCAGCTGATCGCGTGGCTTCCCGCGATGATCGATCATCTATCCGAAGATGATCCAGACGGCTTCAGAGAAGCACTCATTGAGTATCAGGCCGGGGTTGCCGCATGGCCGGCCGCCGCCGCCCCTGCGTCCGCCGCGATCACCGCCCAGCTGGAGGCGCGCCTCGCCATTCTCAACCAGAACATCGCCGACATCGAGGACAAGCAGGGCGAACATACTTGGGTGAAGGCAAAGGCGAGCATCGACCGACTGGTGAAGCTCCAGACGGACGTAGCGCTGGCGACACGGACGACCGAGGAACTCACCGCGCTGCACGAGGCTCTCGGCACCCAGGCCACGCTCATCTCGGGCAAGATTCGCGAGAAGATTCAGTCGCTGCTCGACACCCTTCAGGCGCCGATGAACGACATCTACAAGGAAATTCAGGGCGACAAGGCCAGGCCAATCCGGCTCGAGCTGCCCAGGGAGGACGATACCAATCAGCAGCGCATGCAGCTGGTCATCGACTTCGCCGACAATCGTCAGGGCGTGGCGCCGGGCGGCTATCTGAGCGACTCCCAGATTCACTCGGTGGCGCTGGCGCTGCGCCTCGCGGCGATCAAGAAGTTCAACAGCGCCGCCCCGGTGATCGCGCTCGACGATGTCGTTACCTCTTATGACGCTGACCATCGCCGCGCGATCGGCGCGCTGCTCGCCAAGATGTTCACCGACTGCCAGATCATCCTCGTCACCCATGACGAGCGGTTCTTCAATCACTTGAAGGATCAGCTCGCCGCGAAGGAGTGGCAGTTCACGCGCATCATCGGGCTAGACCCGGCATATGGTCCGCGCTTCGCCGACCATAAGGTGACAGACGAAATGATCGCCGATCGCTGGGACAAGGGCGAATCAGCTGCCAACGAGATGCGTCAGGCCGAGGAGGAATGGCTGCTCGGCGTCGCTCGAGGCTTCGGCGTCAACGTCCGCATCCGTCAGCTCGAGAAGGCCTATTCCTACGAGCGATCCGAATTGGCCTCTGCGATCGGCAGCTTCCTTAGCGGAATCAAATTGACGCCGGCCGACGTACCCGGCGTCAACAATCGCTTCATCGCCAGCTTGGTGAAGGGCGATATTGAGAATTTCGGCAGCCATTTTCAGGACGCTCCCTATGGCGATGGCTCGCTCGGCGATGAGAAGACTCGCTGGGACGAATTCAAGGCATTCCGCAGTCAGTTCCAATGCGTGTGCGGCCGCACTAAATATCAGCGGCCGTTCGGTCTGAACAAACCAGTCTGCGCCCACGATAAGTGTGAATCCCAGTTCGCCTTCAGGCCACCCGCTGCCGCAGGGGGCGCTGCTGCCGCGCCTGCGGGAAAGGTCTGACTCCAAAGTGGTCCGCTGGATCAGGGCCAGTGGAGAGGGAAAGTTATGCTAGGGTCAGGACTCGTTGATTACAGCCAGAAGATGACGGTGGCAGCGAGGACGATGGCGGAGAAGAAGGCTGTCGGGCAGCGGTCGTAGCGGGTTGCGACGCGGCGCCAGTCCTTGAGGCGGCCGAA
>NZ_QQWV01000053.1:0-24927 GCF_003951715.1 Sphingomonas sp. ABOLH
CGGTCTGATCCGTCCAGACCCAGCAGTCTGCGCGACCGCAGGTGCCGCTTGCGGCAGAAAATCCTTGTCTAGCGCTCGGATACAGGCGATCTTCACCTCAAACGACACGCCACTTGGGGAATGCAGGTTCCAACTATGATCGGCCGTACGTTCGTCCTGGCGGCAGTTTTGGCATTGGCAGCGACCGCCGCTGAACCACGCTCGTCGCGTACGCCGTCCTTCCCTACCGCCTGTCGTGCCGCGGTGCCTGCGCGATATGCCGGCGAGCCAGCGCAATGGCTTGGCGATTGTGTGAAAAACCGGGCGGAAGGACTTGGCGTCTTGCGCATCGGTCGAGGAGCACCGTTCGCGTTTCTGGTAGGTCGAATAAAAGCGGGCCGCCCCGCCAGCGGTCTGCTGTTCAACCCGGACAAGTCCTACGCCGCCGCGCGTGGTTTCACCGCCGACGGCAGGATTTTGCCTGCCGACGGCAATTATTTAAAGGAACAGGATCAGGCTTGGGCCGATGCCGTCCTGGCCGCCCGACAGGTCGGCGATCGGTTCGTAAAAGCGGGCAATGCCGCGTCCGCTGCCTATTATCGACGGTTCGCGTCGGAGATCGAGAACGGCCGGCCGGAATAACGGCCGGGAGGGGGGCGCGATCGATCGCGCCCCCTGCCCTCACCCGACCATGCCGCCGGCGGCGAGCACCGCCAGCGTCACCAGTTCGTTGGCGGTGCTGGTCATCGGGGCGATCTGTACCGGCTTTTCCATGCCGATCAGCATCGGGCCGATCACGTCGTCGCCGCCCAGTTCGCGCAGCAGCTTGGCCGAGATGTTGGCCGATTGCAGTCCGGGCATCACCAGCACATTGGCCGGACCCGACAGGCGGGCGAAGGGGAAGTTCGCCATCTGGCGCGGGTTGAGCGCGACGTCGGGGGCCATTTCGCCTTCATATTCGAAACCGACCTGCCGCTTGTTAAGCGCGGCCACGCCGTCGCGGACATTGTCGATCCACTGGCCTTCGGGATTGCCGAAGGTCGAATAGCTGAGGAACGCGACGCGCGGTTCGTGGCCCATGCGACGGGCGACGGCGGCGGTGCGCTCGGCAATGTCGGCCAGTTCCTCGCCCGAGGGGCGTTCGTTGATCGTGGTGTCGGCCATGAACACGGTATGGCTCTGTCCCACGAGCAGGTGAATGCCGAACGGCACCTTGCCGTCGACCGGATCGATGACCCGCCGCACGCCGCGAAACGCCTGGGCATAGGTGCGGGTGATGCCGGTGATCATCGCATCCGCAACGCCCAGCTGCAGCAGCACCGCGCCGAAGGTGTTGCGGTCCTGGTTGATCATCCGCTCGACATCGCGCTTCAGGAAGCCGCGACGCTGCAGCCGCCCATAGAGGAAGTCGACCATCTGCGGCACCATCTCGCTGGTGCGGCTGTTATGGACTTCATATTCCTCGGGATTGGCGACGCCGAGCGCGCGCAGCTGGTCATAGACGTCGTCGCGACCGACCAGCACCGGGATGCCATAGCCACCTTCCTTGAAGGCGATGGCGGCACGCAGCACGACTTCCTCTTCGCCTTCGGCGAACAGCACGCGCTTGGGGTGCGCGCGGGCGCCCTCATAAGCCATGGTCAGGACCGAAGTGGTCGGGTTGAGGCGCGCGCGCAGCTGCTGGCGATAGGCCTCCATGTCGAGGATCGGGCGCGTCGCGACGCCCGAATCCATCGCTGCCTTGGCAACGGCGGAGGGCACCAGTTCCATCAGGCGCGGGTCGAACGGCGCGGGGATGATGTAATCGGGGCCGAAGCTGTGCTGCGTGCCATAGGCGAGCGCGACTTCCTCCGGCACGCGCTGGCGCGCGAGTTCGGCGATGGCGGTCGCGGCGGCGATCTTCATCTCGTCATTGATGCCGGTGGCGCGGACGTCGAGCGCGCCGCGGAAGATGAAGGGGAAGCCGATGACGTTGTTGACCTGGTTCGGATAGTCCGAGCGGCCGGTGGCGACGATCGCGTCGGGGCGCGCGGCCTTGGCCAGTTCGGGGCGGATTTCCGGCTCCGGATTGGCCATCGCGAAGATGATCGGCGACGGCGCCATGTCCTTGACCATTTCGGGCTTCAGCGCGCCCGCCGCGGAGAGGCCCAGGAACACGTCGGCGCCGTGCAGCGCCTCGGTCAGCGTGCGGCGGTCGGTGGCGGCGGCATGGGCCGACTGCCACTGGTTCACGTCGTCGCGGCCCTGATAGATGACGCCGGTGCGGTCGCACATGATGACGTTTTCATGGGCGACGCCCATCGCCTTCATCAGTTCGGTGCAGGCGATGGCGGCGGCACCCGCCCCGTTCACCACGACCTTGACCTCGGACAGCTTGCGCTTGGTCAGCAGGCAGGCGTTGATGAGGCCGGCGGCGCAGATGATCGCGGTGCCGTGCTGGTCGTCGTGGAAGACGGGAATGTTCATGCGTTCCCGAAGGGTCTGCTCGATGATGAAGCATTCGGGTGACTTGATGTCTTCCAGATTGATGCCGCCGAAGCTCGGCTCCATCAGCTCGACCGCGTCGATGAAGCGGTCGACATCCTCGGTCTTCAGCTCGATATCGATCGAATCGACGTCGGCGAAGCGTTTGAACAGCACCGCCTTGCCCTCCATCACCGGCTTCGACGCCAGCGCGCCGAGATTGCCGAGGCCGAGGATCGCCGTGCCGTTCGAGATGACCGCGACCAGATTGCCCTTGGCGGTATAGTCGTAGGCGGTGGCGGGATCGTCGTGGATCGCCTTCACCGGTACCGCGACGCCGGGCGAATAGGCGAGCGCGAGGTCGCGCTGGGTCGCCATCGGCTTGGACGCGATGATCTCGATCTTGCCCGGACGGCCTTCCGAATGGAACAGCAGCGCCTCGCGCTCGGAAAACTGGTCGGTGGTTTCGGACACTGGCGATCTCCCGTTTGGATGGGCTTTACGCAGGGGAAGGCGCGCGGGGCAAGGGTGAAGGGCGCGCGGATATGCTTTGATACGCTTGCGCGGGCACGCCGCCGGACGGTATCGCCCGGCGATGGCAAGCAAGGCTCAGGGAACCGATTCCCCCGCCCCCACCCCGATGATGCAGCAATATCTGGCGTTGAAGGCGGAGGCCGACGATTGCCTGCTCTTCTATCGCATGGGTGACTTTTTCGAGCTGTTCCATGACGATGCGAAGATCGCCGCAGCGTGCCTCGACATCGCGCTGACCGCGCGTGGCGAGCATGACGGCGCGAAGATCCCGATGTGCGGCGTGCCGGTGCATTCGGCCGAGGGGTATCTGGCGCGGCTGATCAAGGCGGGGCACCGGGTCGCCATCGCCGAACAGGTCGAAAGCCCGGAAGAGGCGAAACGCGCGAGGGGTTCCAAAGCGCTGGTCGCGCGGGCGATCGTGCGGGTGGTGACGGCAGGCACGCTGACCGAGGAAGCGCTGCTCGATGCGCGCGCGGCGAACTGGTGCGCGTGCATCGGCGAGGCGGCGGGCGGCGTGGCGATTGCCGCCGCCGATGTATCGACCGGCCGGTTCGAAGTGATCGAGACCGATGCCGCCGGCCTGACCGCCGCGCTCGCCCGGTTGCAGGCGGTCGAGGTGGTCGCGGCGGAGACGTCGACCTTTGCCGAGGTCGCGACGCTGCTGCGCGCCAGGGCCGATTTCGACAGTGCGTCCGGCGAGGCGCGGTTGAAGGCGCTGCACGGCGTCGCGACGCTCGACGGGTTCGGGCAGTTTTCGCGTGCCGCGCTGGCGGCGGCGGGTGGCCTCATTGCCTATCTCGACCATACGGCGCGGGGGCAATTGCCGTTCCTGCGCCCGCCGGTCTGCGCGGCCGATGGCCAGTGCATGGCGATCGATGCGGCGACGCGCGAGAGCCTCGAACTGACGCGGACGGCGGCGGGGGCGCGGGCGGGCAGCCTGCTGGCGGAGGTCGACCGGACGGTGACGGGCGCCGGTGCGCGGTTGCTGGCGAGCGATATCGCCGCGCCGTTGATGGACCGGGCGATGATCGAGGGCCGCCATGCCGCGGTGGCGTGGGCGCATGACGATCCCGGTTTGCGCGACGAGCTGCGCACGACGCTGCGCGCCTTGCCCGATATCGGCCGGGCGCTGGGGCGGATCGCGGCGCGACGCGGCTCCCCGCGCGATCTGGGGCAGTTGCGCGACGGGTTGAGCGCGGCATGGACGCTGGGGCAGCGGCTGGACAAACTGCCGGCCGTGCCGCCGCTGATCGCCGAGCTGGCGCCGCGGCTGCGCGGGCATGGCGAGCTGATCGACCTGCTGACGCGCGGGCTGGTGCCGATGCCGCCGATCGATGCGGCGGCGGGCGGGTTCGTGGCGGAAGGATATGACGCCGCGCTCGATGCGCTGCGCGATACCGGCGCCGGCGGGCGGCGGGCGATTGCCGCGCTGGAGGCGCAGTATCGGGAGCGGACCGGGATTTCGGCGCTCAAGATCCGGCACAATGGCGTGCTCGGCTATCATGTCGAGGTGCCGGCGCGCGCCGCCGACAAGCTGATGGCGGCCGATAGCGGCTTTACCCATCGCCAGACATTGGCCGGGGTCGTCCGCTTCAACGCGCCCGACCTGCACGAAGCGGCGCTGAAGGTGACCCAGGCTGGCGCGCATGCGCTGGCGGCGGAGGCGGCGCATCTGGAGGCGTTTACCGAAGCCGCGCTTGACAAGCGGGAAGCGATCGCCGCGACGGCGGATGCGCTGGCGCGGATCGACGTGACGGCGGCGCTGGCCGAACGTGCGGCCGAGGGCGGCTGGGCGCGCCCAGTGCTGGTCGATCATAGCTGCCTCGAGATCGTCGGCGGGCGGCATCCGGTGGTCGAGAGCGCGGTGGCGAGGAGCGGCGGGCGGTTCGTGGCGAACGACTGTCGGCTGTCGGAAAGCTCGCGGCTGTGGCTGGTCACGGGGCCGAACATGGGCGGCAAGTCGACCTTCCTGCGGCAGAATGCGCTGATCGTCGTGCTGGCGCAGGCGGGCAGCTTCGTGCCGGCGACCTCGGCGACATTGGGGCTGGTCGACCGGTTGTTCAGCCGGGTCGGCGCGTCGGACAATCTGGCGCGCGGGCGGTCGACCTTCATGGTCGAGATGGTCGAGACGGCGGCGATCCTGGCGCAGGCGACGCCCCGGTCGTTCGTGATCCTCGACGAGGTGGGGCGCGGTACGTCGACCTATGACGGCTTGGCGATCGCGTGGGCGGTGGTCGAGGCGATCCATGAGGATAATCGCTGCCGCTGCCTGTTCGCGACGCATTATCACGAGCTGACGCGGCTGGCCGAGCGGTGCGACGCGCTGTCGCTGCACCATGTCCGCGCGCGCGAGTGGAAGGGCGATCTGGTGCTGCTGCACGAACTGGCCGAGGGGCCGGCGGATCGCAGCTATGGCATCGCCGTCGCGCGCCTCGCCGGGCTGCCGCCGGCGACATTGCAGCGGGCGAAGGCAGTGCTGGCGAAGCTGGAGGCGGGCAAGGCCAAGACCGGCGGCATTGCGGCGGGGCTGGACGACCTGCCGCTGTTCGCCGCGATGGCCCCGGTCGAGGAGGCGCCGGTCGACGGGTTGCGGGAGGCATTGGGCGCGCTGGACGTCGATGCGATGTCGCCAAGGGAGGCGATGGAGGCGCTGTACCGGTTGAAGGGGCTGGTTTGAGGGGAATGGCGTCGTGTATCTCTCTGTCCGTCACCCCGGGCTTGACCCGGGGTCCCGCTTCTTACCGACCCGCGAAGAAGAAGTAGCGGGACCCCGGATCAAGTCCGGGGTGACGGACGGGTTGCGCCTCCCCTACCAACCTCCCGACAGTTTCCTCCGATGTCACCGGATACGACCGCGCGTCGATCGAACCGCACGCCGTTCACAACGACCGCTTTGCAAAGCGCCGCCCGCGCGATAGCCACGCCGGACGAACGGGAGAGACGCTATGCACGAACTGACGCGGCGGGACTTGCTGGCAGCCGCCGGTGCGACGATCGGCACCGCCGCCCTGCCCGCCTTTGCGGCCCCGCGTGGCGACGATGCGTTTCTGCTGAGCTACTTCACCGACAAGGACGAAGGGCGCGCGGGG
Organism: Sphingomonas sp. ABOLH; assembly: GCF_003951715.1. Classification (NCBI taxonomy): domain Bacteria; kingdom Pseudomonadati; phylum Pseudomonadota; class Alphaproteobacteria; order Sphingomonadales; family Sphingomonadaceae; genus Sphingomonas; species Sphingomonas sp. ABOLH. The sequence continues at coordinate 6,066 of NZ_QQWV01000053.1, forward strand.
CTGAAACTGGCGCGGAGCGACGACGGGTTCGTCTTCACTCCGCTAGGCGGCGGGCGCGGGTTCCTGATGCCCGAGGTCGGCAAGGACAGGTTGATGCGCGATCCGCATCTGTGCCAGGCGCCCGACGGGCTGTGGCATCTGGTGTGGACCAGCGACTGGTTCGGGCCGGTGATCGGCCATGCGACCTCGCGCGACCTGATGCACTGGTCGAAGCAGCAGACGATCCCGGTGATGACCGCGTTCGCGGGGGTGCGCAACAGCTGGGCGCCGGAAACGGTCTATGACCCCAAGCGGCGCGATTTCATGATCTTCTGGTCGAGCAGCATCGACGGCAAATACGGCGCGACGCCGGGCGAGCGGTTCGAGGGGCTGAAGCTCAGGCCCTATTACACCCGGACCCGCGATTTCCGAACCTTTTCGCCGACGAAACTGCTGTTCGATCCGGGGTTCGATTCGATCGACTTCACCCTGCTGAAGCTGCCGCAGGGCGGCTATCGCATGATCTACAAGGACGAGACGCACGACGTCGAACAGCGCCGCTGGGTGGTCAGCAGTTCGGCGGCGTCGCCGACCGGGCCGTTCGGACCGGCGAGCAAGCCGTTCAGCCCGACCATGACCGAGGGGCCGAGCGCGGTGTGGATCGATGGGCGCGCCGTCGTCTATTACGACGTGTACGAAAAAGGCTATTTCGGCGCGGCGTCGACCACCGATTTCGTGACGTGGCGGGACGAGACGGCGCGGGTGCGCTTTCCCAAGGAAGCGCGCCACGGCACCGTGCTGCGTGTGCCGCGTGGTTTCATCGACAAGATCGCCTGACGGTCATGGACCTGTCCGCGATCGTCGCCGACATCGCCGCCGAAATGGCCGATGCACCCGATCGCGGGCGGCCGGCCGACTATATTCCGCCGCTTGCCGCCGTCGATCCGAACCGGTTCGGCATGGCGGTGATCGAGGCGGACGGGACCTGCCATCTGGCGGGCGATGCCGAGGAGAGTTTCTCGATCCAGTCGGTGTCGAAGGTGTTCGCGCTGACGCTGGCGCTGGGCGCGGTCGGGGACCAGTTGTGGAAGCGGGTCGGGCGCGAGCCGTCGGGCAGCGCATTCAATTCGATCGTGCAGCTGGAAAGCGAACACGGCATTCCGCGCAACCCGTTCATCAATGCCGGCGCGATCGTGGTCGCCGACATATTGCTCGGCCGCTACGAACCGCGCGAGGCGCTGGGCGAGCTGCTGCGCTTCGTCCGCGCCGCGGCGGGCGAGGACGGGATCTTCATCGACGAGAACGTCGCGAAGGCGGAACAGGATACGGGGTTCCGCAACCTGGCGCTGGCCAGCTACATGCGCGCGTTCGGCAATCTCCACCATGACCCGCACGTGACGCTGGGCGTCTATTTCCACCAATGCGCGCTGGCGATGAGCTGTCGGCAGCTGGCGCTCGCCGGGCGCTATCTGGCGGCGGGCGGGGTCAATCCGACCACCGGGCGCAATGTCGTGTCGGCGCAGCGGGCGCGGCGGATCAACGCGCTGATGCTGACCTGCGGCCATTATGACGGGTCGGGCGAGTTCGCCTTCCGCGTCGGCCTGCCGGGCAAGAGCGGGGTCGGCGGCGGTATTCTGGCCATTGCGCCGGGCATCGCGTCGATCGCGGTATGGTCGCCGGGGCTGAACGAACGCGGCAATTCGCAGCTGGGGACGGTCGCGCTGGAACGGCTGGTGCAGCGGACCGGGTGGTCGGTGTTCGAGCCGCGTTGACGGTCGATTGGGGCAGTTGCTCTCGCGTCACCCCGGCCTTGAGCCGGGGTCCCGCTTCCTTACCGGCCGCAGAAAAAGAAGCGGGACCCGGATCAAGTCCGGGGTGACGAAGACGGCAGGTGGTGCGAACTGGCCGATACGCACCGTACCCCCGCGCAGGCGGGGGTCCAGAGTACCAGATGCCGCCGGAGCGATCGTGACCCTGGATCCCCGCTTGCGCGGGGATACGGTGGCGCGTGGGATTACCGTTGCGGTGCCGGCTGCGGCGTGAAGCTGGTCACGTTCGCCATGCCGTTGGCGCCGAAGGTGATGATATGGCGCGACCCTTCCTGACAGGTGGCGACCCAGCTGCCCGGCTTTTCACCCCGTTCGGACGAGGTCACGCCCTGGCAGCGCAGCCCCGCGTCGCGGATTGCGCGGATGAACACGCCGTCGCGCTGGCCGGGCGACAGCGCCTCCACCTGGGTCGCCATCTGCTGCGCTTCGACCGCGTTGGCGGCGGCGGCTTCGTTGGCCGCGGCCTGCTGCTCGGCGCTCGGCCCGCAAGCCGCCAGCATCAGCGATCCACCCAGCATCACCAGCAACGCACGCATGTCTCGTCTCCCGTTCCAAGGCCGCAGGCGCGGCGACTGTCCGAAGCGGACAAAGCCCGATCGCGCCTGCGGGTTCCGTCATCCTTATCGCTGATACGCCTTGGGCAGGCCCTGTTCGACGGGGTTGAGATAGCGGTCGCGCAACCGGGTCTGGCGGTTGGTCAGCGGCTGTTCGACGCCGTCGATGAACAGCTGGGTCGGGGCCGATCCGATCTCCAGCGGATCGCCGTCCCAGATCACCACGTCGCCGCGCCGGCCGGGGCTGAGCGAGCCGATCTCCCCCTCCATCCCGATCGTGCGCGCGGGCAGCGAGCTGATCGTGGCGAAGGCGGCCCCCCAGTCGAGGCCCGAGGCGCCCGGCACCTTCGACAGCGCGACGAGATTGCCGGCATATTGCCGCACCAGTCGTGCCTGCCGTGCCTCGTCGTCGCCGATCGTGCCGATGCCGACGACCACGCCGGCGGCCTTCATCCGGCCGATATTGGACTGGGTGGCGGCGAGCTGTTCGAAGCTGGCGGGCAGGTCGGACAGCGCGCTGGCGAGTACCGGCACGTTCGCGGCCGCGATCTGCCGCGCGACGGTCCAGCCTTCGCTGGCGCCGACGAGGACCGGCTTCAGCCCGGCGAACTCGCGCTTGAGTGCCAGCACGCCCAATATGTCGGAGGCGCGTTCGACATGGATCAGCAGCGGCACCTGTCCGCTCAGCACCTTTTGCAGCGCCTGCGCATCGGTGCGGGTCAGCAGCGCTTCCTTGCCGCGATCGGCGAAGCTGGCCGGGTTGCGGGCATATGCCTGCGCCTCGAACAGCGCGTTGCGGAACATCGCCATCGCCGCCGGGCGGCTGCCGCCCGCCGCACGCGCGCCGGCTTCGCCCCATTCCATGAACTGGAACGCCTGCGGCCGGGTGACCGCATCCATGTCGTTGGCGAGGTCGATGACCGCGCCCTGGCCCGCAAAGATCGAGCCGGCATTGTCGGGCGCGACGATCGCGCGGGTAATGCCGTCGGTGCGGTTGATCGCGATCGGCGTCGCGCGCGGATTGACCGCCGAGGCGATGTCGAGGCCTGCATTGAACACGCTCTCGCGCGCCGAGGCATCGTTGGTCGCCGACACGCCGTCGACCTCGATGATGCCGAGGCGGGTGAAGCCGGCGACGAGGCCGGGCGTGACATAGCGCCCGCCGGCATCGATGGTGCGACCACCCGCCACCGCTGCGCCGCGACCGGCGCTGACAACGCGGCCGCCGCGCACGACGACGGTGCCGCCCTCGATCGGGGCCGATCCGTCGCCCAGCACGAGCCGGGCATTGGTGATGGTCACGTCCTGCGCGGCAGCAGGCATGGCAACGGCAGCGCTGGCGAACAGCGCGGCGAGGAACAGGCGCTTCACTTCACATCCCCTTCGCCGGGCTGGCCGAGTTCGAAATCGGATACCGGTCGCATCTTCGGATTGTTCGCGTCGTAGAGCAGCGCGCCGTCGACCCACACCATCTGCGGGCGGGTATAGACGCTGAACGGATCGCCGTTCCACAGCACCACGTCGGCCATCTTGCCGGCCTTGAGCGAGCCGGTCACCTTGTCGATGCCGAGCGCCTTCGCCGGATTGATCGCCAGCCACGTCCACGCATGTTCGGGCGTCACGGTGATGCCGGCGCGCTTGGCCGAGGCGATGACCTTCGCGACCTCCTGATTAAGCCGCTGGATGCCGTTGGCGTCGTCGGAATGGATCATCGCGCAGGCGCCCTGCTGGTCGAGGATCGCCAGGTTCTCGCCGATCGCGTCGTAGCTTTCCATCTTGAAGCCGTACCAATCGGCCCACACCGCCGAGCAGACCCCGCGCGCCTTCAACAGGTCGGCGATCTTGTAGCTTTCGACCGCGTGGTGGAAGGCGGTGACCTTGTACCCCATCTCCTGCGCCATATCCATGACGATGGCCATTTCGTCGGCGCGGTAGCAATGGTTGTGGACGAGGATCTCGCCGTCCAGCACCCCGCGCAGCGTGTCCATGGCGAGGTCGCGGGTCGGCGCTTCGCCACCATCCTCCTCATATTTGTCCCATTTGCGGTCATAGTCCTTCGCGCGCAGCCACGTCGCGCGGTCGACCGCGACATTGCCCATGCGGGTCGACGGCATCCGCCCCTTCGACCCGTAGACGCGCTTCGGGTTCTCGCCGCACGCCATCTTGAAGCCATAGGGCGCGCCGGGGAACTTCATCGCCTGCATCGTGCGGCCATAGACGTTCTTCAATGTGACCGAGCGGCCGCCCATCAGGTTCGCCGATCCGGGCAGGATCTGCAGCGTGGTGACGCCGCCATTGGTCAGCGCGCGGGCGAAGCCCGGGTCCTGCGGCCAGACGCTGTGTTCGGCCCATACTTCGGCGGTGACCGGGCCGGTCATCTCGTTCCCGTCGCTATGCGCCTCGACGCCGGGGCTGGGATAATCGCCCAGATGGCTGTGGACGTCGATGACGCCGGGGGTCACCCATTTGCCCTGCCCGTCGATCACGGTCACGCCATCCGCAGCCGCGATGGCCTGCCCGACCTCGACGATCTTGCCGTCGCGGAACAGGACCGACCCGTTATTGATCCGCCCGCCCTCGCCATCGAGGATGGTGACGTTGGTGACCAGCGTCGCGCGGCCCGGATAGGCGCGATAGGTCGAGGGGAACGGGTCATGGTCATAGCCCTTGCCCGCGCCGGGCCCCTTGCCCTTCGGCGCGTCGGCGGAGGCGGAGCGCACCTCCCTGCCATCGCCGGTACAGGCGACCAGCCCGGCGGCCAGCGCCGCCAACGTCAATGTTCGGATCACGCGGAAACTCCCCCTTTTTACGATCATGGTCACGCGAAGACGGTTTCGAGGTCGTGGGTCCCCGACCCTTCCTTCGCGGTGCGGATTTCGTGGTAGACGGCGGCGGTGCCGGTCGCGGGCAGCACGCCGAGCAGCGTCGCGAAGACCGCGCGGATCACCGAAGCGGTCCAGCCGCCACCGGCACCCAGCAGCAGCACGATCGGCCCCTGCACGAGCAGGCTGACGACCAGCCACAACAGGCCGACGATGACGAGCAGCAGCAACAACCGCCAGCGCATGCCGCGCATCAGCTGGCTGCTGCGGGAAAAACATTCGAGCGCGCCCCGCCCTTCGGCCGCCATCACCGGCACGACGACGAACCAGGTCAGGATCACGAAGATCGCGGGCAAGAAGAACAGCACCATGCCGGCGAATACCGCGATGCCGAACAGCAGGAACATCGCCAGCGCCGGCAGGAACCGCCGCAACGCCATGCGCAGCGTCGCCGCCGGATCGACCGGTCGCCCCGCCAGCGTGTCGACCGCTAGGCCCGCCATGAACACCATGACCGGGGGATAGAGCAGCAGCCCGAGCATCCCCAGCGGCGCGACCGACGACCCGGCCTCGACCAGCCGGTCGGCGTCATAGGCGTTGGGCGCGAACAGCGGCATCAGCAGTTGCGCGGGCGCATTGAGCAGCGCGCTGGCGGCGAACAGCGGTAGCGGGGCACCGCCGATCGCCGCGAAGCTGTTGGAGATCACGCGGCCCATCGCAAAGGGATAGGGCGAGCGCCGCGCCTCGAAAAACGCACCCACGATCGCCGCCACCAGGAACAGGAGGGGCAGCAGCAACAGCAGGAATAGAAACGTCATCACCGGCAGGTCCCCCGGAGCCGCCCCGGCCCTTAACCGAAAGTTAGGGTGGAAAAGCGTTGCATGTAAATCGGCGATTTGCTCCAAGCGTCGCCATGCCACCGGCGGTGACAGGGGGACGGGAGTTTGGCGGGGGCTGAAGCGGCGGACGGACTGGGCCAGGCCGCCGCATCGGTGCCGCCGATCGATTCGGCGAAGGTCGATGCCGCGTGGAAGACGATCCGCGCCGACGGGTCGATCCAGTTCGACCTGCCCGAAAAACTGCCCGAACCGCGCGATCCGCCGCCCGAATGGCTGGAACCGGTACTGCGCGCGATCGGCAATTTCGTCCAATGGGTCGGCGGCGGCTGGCAGGTGATCCTGTGGGTGATCGGCATCGTCATCGCAATCGCGCTGCTGTTCGCGCTGGTGCCGTCGCTCCGCGAATGGATCGCCGAACGGCTCGGCCGTCGCCGCGTGGTGGAGGAAGCGCCCCCCTGGACACCGACCGAAACCCGCGCGCGCGCGCTCTTGGAGGATGCGGACGCGCTGGCGGCTGAGGGTCGGTTCGACGAGGCGGTCCACCTGCTGCTGTTCCGCAGCATCGACGACATCGTCGCATGGCGCGGCGACGTGGTGCGCCCGGCCGATACCAGCCGCGACATCGCCCGTGCCGAGGCGCTGCCGCCGCACGCGCGCGGCGTGTTCGCCGGTATCGTCGCGGCGGTCGAGCGGAGCCTGTTCGGCGGGCGGGCGCTGGGCGCCGACGACTGGCAGCGCGCGCGGGCAGACTATGCCGGCTTTGCACTGAAGGGCGCGCGGTGAGCCAGCCCTCCCCCTTTGCCGCGCGGACGGTCGTCATCCTGGTCATCGGCGGCGCGCTGCTGCTGCTCGCCTCCATCCTGATGTCCGGCTTCGGCGACGAGATCGCGCGCGCGACCGGAGAGGCACCGGCGGCGGATCGCAAGGACGGCGCGGGCTATCATGCGTTCCAGCGGCTGGTCGAGGCGGTGCAGCCGCCCGAGGGGGACGTGACCGAATCGACGGCAGCGGCGTCGATCCTGATCCTGACCCCGACCGAGGCGACCCGGCCGGAGGATGTGCGCGCGATCGTCAATCAACGCATCGCGCTGGCATCGCGGATGACCGGCGGCGACGATTTCGTTGCAAGAGAGGGGCATCCGCTGCTGCGCTATGCCACGCTGATCATCCTCCCCAAATGGCAGGTCGAAAAGCTGCCGTTGCAGGGCGGCCGGGTGCAGCGCACCGGCCAGGTCGATGGCGCCAAGTTGCAGCAGCTGGTCCCGGCCGAGGCGGAATGGCATACCGAGGACCGGTCCGACATCGGCGTGATGCGGGCGGAATATCCTGGCCTGCGCGCCTTCGCCCTGCCCGACCGCCGGGTGAACGCGATGGCCGGCGACACCATCACCCCGCTGATCGGTGCGCGCGACGGCGCGGCGGTGCTGGGGCAGATCGGGTCGAGCGACACGTTCGTGCTGGTCGATCCCGATCTGGTCAACAATCGCGCCATGGCCGACGAGCGCAATGCGAAGGCCGCGCTGGCGATGCTCCGCGCGATCGATCCCGAACATGACGGGCGCGCGCTGTTCGATCGGTCGTTGCATTACACGCGGGGCGACCGCAATCTGGTCAAATTGCTGTTCCTGCCGCCGTTCCTGGGCGTCACGCTGGCGCTGATCGCCGCTGCCGTGCTGGCGGGGATCGCCGCCGCCGGGCGGTTCGGCCCGCCGCTGCGCGAAAGGCGCGCGGTAGCCGCAGGCAAGCGCGCGCTGATCGACAATATCGTCGCGCTGACCCGGCTGGCCGGGCGTACCCCGCTGGTCGGGCCGCGCTATGCCGACATGATGCTGGAGCTGCTGTCGCGGCGGTTGCTGGCGGGCGAAGCGCCCTCGGCCGACCGGCTCGACCGGGTGCATCCCGGCTATTCCGAACTCGACCGTCGCCTGCGCGATGCCCGCACCGAGAGTGAGGCATTGGCGGCGGCGAAGGACCTGACCGCATGGAAGAAGGAAACAGGCGCATGACGCTCGACGAGGTACGGTCGCTGGGATCGGCGATCGACCGGGAGATCGCGAAGGCGGTCGTGGGACAGGCGGATGCCGTCCGGCTGCTGACCATCGCGCTGTTCTCGGCCGGTCACGTCCTGTTGGAAGGGCCGCCGGGCACCGCCAAGACGTTGCTGGCGCAAAGTTTCGCGCGGACGCTGGGGCTCGATTTCGGGCGCATCCAGTTCACGCCGGACCTGATGCCCGGCGACATTATCGGGTCGAACCTGTTCAATTTCCAGACCTCGACCTTCGCGCTGACCCGCGGGCCGGTCTTCTGCGAACTGCTGCTGGCCGACGAGATCAACCGCACCCCGCCCAAGACGCAGGCGGCCCTGCTGGAAGCGATGCAGGAACGGCGCATCACCATCGACGGGCGGACCGAGCATCTGTCCGACCGCTTCACCGTCGTCGCGACACAGAACCCGATCGAGCAGCAGGGCGTCTACCCGCTGCCCGAGGCGCAGCTCGACCGGTTCCTGTTCAAGATCGCGATCGGCTGGCCGAGCCTCGACGCCGAACGCGCGATCGTCGCCCAATATGGCAGCCGCACCGGCACCCCGGCCCCGCAGGATTCAGGCGTGGCGCAGGTGGCGGACGGCGGCGCCATCGCCGCCGCGATCGATGCGGTGGGTCAGGTGCGGCTGGTCGACGAGGTGATCGACTATATCGTGCGGCTGATCCGCGCGACCCGCGAGCATGGCGACCTGTCGTCGGGTGCGTCCCCACGCGCCGCATCGGCGCTGGCGGCGGCGGCGCGGGCGGGCGCGGCATTGGACGGACGCGACTATGTGATCCCGGACGATGTGAAGGCACTGGCCCCCGCCCTGCTGCGCCACCGGCTGATCCTGTCGCCCAGCGCCGAGATCGACGGACGACGGGTCGATGACGTCGTCGCCAGCCTGATCGCATCGGTCGAAGCGCCGCGATGATCGTTCCCACGCCCCGTGCCATCCAGCTGACCGCGCTCGCCGCGCCGGTCGGGCTGGCGCTGGGCGTGCTGGCCCCGGCGGCGTGGATCGCGGCGCCGTTATGGATCGCGGGCGTGCTGGCGCTGATCGTCGCCGATGCGCTGCTGGCGAAGAAGCCGGTGCTGGCGATGCCGGAGGGGCTGCCCGCGACGCTGAACATCGGCGAGCGCTTCACGCTCGGCAATGCCGACATGGCCGCCGACTTCGACGGGCCGATCAAGCGGACCGCCCCGGGCAGCTTTCGTGCCGAGCGACGCGGCAAGGCGCGGCTGCGGCGGCTCTGGGCGCGGCGCGCGGGGCCGATGGGGCTGGCATGGCGACAGGCGACCGGCCGCGCCGATCGCGATATTCCGATATTGCCCGACATCCGCCCGGTTCGCGACCAGGGAATGCGGCAATATCTCAACAGCCTGAGCGTCGGGAACCGGCTGCGCCGCGACCATGGCGACGGGCAGGACTTCCAGGTGCTGACCGATTTCGAGGCCGGCATGGAACGCCGCGCGATCGACTGGAAGGCATCGGCCCGCCATGCATCGCTGCTGGCGCGCGAATTCCATACCGAACGCGACAATATGATCGCGTTCGCCATCGATGCCGGGCGGGCGATGACCGATCCGGTCGGCGATATCCCGCGCATCGACCGCGCGGTGTCCTCGGCCCTGCTGGCGGCGTTCGTGGCTCTAAAGTCCGGCGACCGGGTGCGGCTCTATTCGTTCGGCGCGCGGCCGCAGGTCGACAGCGGCAGCATCGGCGGGGGCACGCGCGGCTTCGCCCGGCTGCACCACGCCGCCGCCGATATCGATTACGGCGCGGAGGAGAGCAACTATACGCTCGGCCTCGTCACGCTCGACCAGAAGCTCGACCGGCGCGCTTTGGTGGTGATCTTCACCGAATTTACCGACACGACCAGCGCCGAACTGCTGCTCGCCGCCGCGCAGCGGATGCTGAAGCGGCACCGCGTCCTGTTCGTGCTGTTCCGTGATGTCGAGCTGGAGGGATTGCGCGATGCCGAGCCGGGCCATGCCGACGATCTTGTCCGCGCCCATGTCGCGCACCTGCTGCTGCGCGACCGGGCGATCGTGGTCGAACGGCTGCGGCGGATGGGGATCGACGTGATCGAGGCGACGGCGGACGCCATGCCGCTCGCCCTGGTCGAACGCTATCTGAACCACCGGGAGCGCGGCCGATGACCGTCACCTTCGCCACGCACCATTTCCGCGCCGAACGCGAGGGCGACTGGGCACGGCTGGAAGCGCTACTCGACCAGCTGGAAAAGAAATCGCCGCGCCGCCTGTCGGACGAGGATCTGGTCGACCTGCCCCGCCTGTACCGCGCGACCCTGTCGGCGCTGTCGATCGCGCGGGCGACGTCGCTCGACGCGTCGCTGGTCGGCTATCTGGAGGCGCTGTCGACGCGGGCCTATTTCGCGCTCTATTCGGCGCGCGAGCCGTGGTGGCAGCAGGTGAAGGCGTTCTTCGTCAGCGGCTGGCCGCGCGCGGTGCGGGCGATCGCGCCCGAACTGCTGCTGTCGACCGCGCTGCTGATCCTGAGCGCGTTCGCCGCCTATCACCTCGTCCGCAGCGATCCGGCATGGTATTCGGCGATGATCTCGCCCGAACTGGCGAGCGGACGCGACATGAATGCGAGCGCCGCGACGCTGCGCGCCTCGCTCTATTCGCCGCCGACCCAGGGCGGGCTGCACGTTTTCGCCACGTCGCTCTTCACCCACAATTCCCAGGTCGCGATCATGGCCTTCGCGCTGGGCTTCCTGTTCGGCATTCCGACCATCATCCTGTCGGTGCAGAACGGGGCGATGGCGGGTGCGATGTTCGCGGCGTTCGTGCCGCACGGGCTGGGCTGGGGCCTGTTCGCGTGGCTGATGATCCACGGCACGACCGAGATCGGCGCGATTGCCATCGCCGCGGCCGCGGGGTTGCATATCGGCCGCGCCATCGCCTTTCCCGGCGAACGTACCCGCATGGCGGCTGCTGCCGACGCCGGGCGGCGCGGGGCGGTGGTGATGATCGGCGTCATCCTGATGCTGCTGGTCGCCGGACTGCTGGAGGGGTTCGCCCGGCAGCTGGTCATCGACGACAGCGCGCGGCTGGCGGTGGGCGGGTTCATGCTGGCGCTGTGGACGCTCTATTTCACCGTCGGGGGCCGTCGTGGCAAGGCGTGAGCGAAAGCCCCGCCGGCCGCGCATGCCGCGCACGCTGGAACGGCAGCTGGTCACGCCCGAGGGGGTCCCGCTGAACCTGCGGCTGGGGTCGGCGGGTGCGCGTGCCGGTGCCTTCGTGATCGATGCGATCATCATGCTGGCGGCGCTGATCGGCGCGTCGCTGCTGATCCTGGCGCTGGCGATCGGGGGACCGAGGGGTGCTGCGTCGATGTATGCGGTGGTGTGGCTGCTGGGGTTCTTCCTGCTGCGCAATTTCTACTTCGTGCTGTTCGAGGCGGGCAAGCGCGCCGCGACGCCGGGCAAGAGGCTGATGAAGCTGCGCGTGGTGTCGCGGGATGGCGGGCGGCTGACCGGATCGGCGGTGCTGGCGCGCAACCTGATGCGCGAGATCGAGATATTCCTGCCGCTGATCTTCCTCGCCTTCGCCTTTGCCGAAGGGATGGCGACGGCGTGGACCGCGACGCTGGCACTCGGATGGTCGTCGATCCTGCTGTTCCTGCCGCTGTTCAATCGCGACCGGCTGCGCGGCGGCGACCTGATCGGCGGCACCTGGGTCGTCGAGCGGGAGACGCGCAAGCTGGGCGAGGATTTGCTGGTGCAGACCGCGCATGAACAGGACCGCGCCCGCATCGCGCCGTTCACCGCCGCCGAGCTGGACACCTATGGCGCGTTCGAACTGCAGCGACTGGAAGAGGTGCTGCGCCGCAACGACCGCGCCGACCTGTATGCCGTGGCCACCGCGATCCGTCGCAAGCTGGGCCGGCAGGAGGAAGGCTATGACCATGCCTTTCTCGAGGCCTATTACGGCGCGCTGCGCCATCATCTTGAACGAAAATTGCTGTTCGGACAGCGCAAGCGCGACAAATACGACCGGATTGAAGCGAGTTAGACTTAGGTTATACTAGGCGTTAACGGGTCCCGCGCCATGGAGACGCCATGGGGATGACGACGAACAGGCAACGGATCGGACTGGCGACGGCGCTGGCCTATTTCGTCTTTTCGTCGTTGACGATCCTGTCCAATCATCAAGGCGGCCTTGCCAGCCTGGCGCCCGCTACGCCGTTCGCGCTGGCACTGCTGATCGCGCGACCGCGGCGCGACTGGACCGCGATCCTGATCGGCGGAACGATCGGCAGCATGGCCGCGACGTCGCTGTTCGGCTTCGGCCCGCTGGCGGCGGCGCCGATGGCGATCGCGAAGGTTGGCGAGGTCGGCCTGGCGGCATGGCTGTTCCGCAAGTTGCGCGGACGGCGCGGCTATTTCGGGTCGCTCGACCGGATCGGGCGGTTCGTCGCATCGGTCGGTATCGTCGCCCCGGCGCTGGGCGCGACCGTCGCCGCCACCGTCGCCGCGCTGAAATTCGGCCTGCCGTTCGACCGGCAATGGCGCATCTGGTTCGTCGGCCACAGCCTGAGCATGATCACGCTGACGCCGGTGCTGTCGCTGATCCTGAGCGGTGCGATCGAACGGCGGTGGCGCGATGCCAGCCGGCAGTTGCGGATCGAGGCGACGGTGCTGATCAGCGCGACGGCGGCAGTGGCGGTGGCGGTGTTCCTTCAGAACGAACGGCCGCTGCTGTTCCTGCCCGCGCTGCCGGTGATGCTCACCACCTTCCGCCTGGGATTGCCCGGGGCGGCGGCGTCGGCGATCGTGCTGGCGGTGATCGGCAGCTATGCGACGCTGCACGGCATGGGGCCGACCAGCTTCATCGGCGGCGACCTGCAGGGGCGGATGGAGTTCCTCCAATTCTATCTCGCCTGCACCGTACTGACGACCTTTCCGGTCGCCGCCGACCTCAGCCGGCGACAGGCACTGTACCGCCGGTTGCGCGAAAGCGAGGCGCGCTATCGCCTGCTGGCCGACCATTCGACCGATATCGTGCTGGGCATCGATCGGGGCGGGCGCATCACCTACCTCTCCCCGTCGATCGAACAGATTGTCGGGCGCAACCCGGCGCAACTGCACGGGCGCCGCGCGCTGGAGATGGTACATCCGGTCGATCGCGACCTGGTGCTGGTGTCGCATCGCGACGCGCTGACCGATGTTCAGGGCACGCAGATCGTCGAATATCGGGCGCGGGTGACCAATGGCGCGCTGCGCTGGTTCGAATCGCATACCCGCGCGGTGCAGGACGATGACGGCCGGGTGACCGGCACCGTGTCGATGATCCGCGACGTGTCGCATCGCAAGACGCTGGAGGCCGAACTGTCGCGCGCGGCGTCGACCGACCCGTTGACCGGCCTGGCCAATCGCCGGGTGTTCGATGCGGCGCTGGCGCAGCGGATCGAAATCGCCGCGCAAGGGGGAATCGCCGGCTGCGTCGCGGTGTTCGACATCGACCATTTCAAGGCGGTCAACGACCGGCACGGCCATGACGCCGGCGACCATGTGCTACAGGCATTCGCCCGGATCGCGCGCGGGGTGATGCGCGACGGTGACGTCGTCGCCCGGCTGGGCGGCGAGGAGTTCGGCATCCTGTTCCCCGGCACCGGCATCGAACAGGCGCATTGCCTGTCCGAACGGCTGCGCACGACGCTGGCGGCGACCAAGCTGCGCCACGGAGTGGCGATCGTCGAGCTGACGGTCAGCGCAGGCATCGCGCCGATCGACGGCATGGGCGGTGCAGCGGCGGTGCTGCGCGCGGCGGATACCGCGCTGTACGGAGCCAAGGCCGAAGGGCGCGACCGGCTGCGGCTGGCGGCCTGACCTTCCCATCGCGGCACGCCTGGCGGCGATTGGCGGTGTCGACCGGTGCGCGATCGGTGCTAGGGTCGGCGGCTATCGGTGACTGTGGAGGGGCTGCTTTGCGCGAGACATGGTATCGCGACCCGCGACTGGGGCTGGCCGCGGCGGTGCTCGCCGCCGTCGTGGTCGGCATCGCGGCGGGATCGGCCGGACTGCCCGGTTGGCGCATTCTGCTGCTGGCGCTGGCCGGGTTCGCGCTGGTGGCGTGGGGCTGGTTCGCGGTGCAGGGCATCGCCTGGCTCTGGCGGCAGCCCGACCGCGCCGATGTGCTGCGCGCGCTGACCCTGCAGCGCAGCCAGCATGCCTTCAACCATGCCGCGTGGAGCCGGTTCGACCGCGACGCGGCGATGCTGCGGATGCTGCTGGCCGAACGCGCGCTGATCCCGATCGAGGCGGAACTGGTGCGCCACGCGATGGCGGTAGAGCAGTTCGACGCGGTGGCGGAGACGCTGCCCGGTTTCTCGCAAGCCGCGGCGCATTGGTACGATATCGCGTCGCAGGGCCATGGCGGCCTGCCCCCCGCCACCCCGGTGCCGACGCCCGCCGCGCTGGAGGAAGCCGCGCAGCAGGTGCCGGCGACGCTGACGTCAGAGGAGGATCGCCGCGCGGCGCTGCATTATCTGGCGGTGCGCAAGCGGCTGGCCGCCGACCGGGCGGCGGTCGAACGCGAGCGGACGGCGGCGCTGCGCAAGCTGGCCGCCCCGCCACCCAGCCCGCCGGTGGAGTAAGGTCGCTTCCCCTTTCGGGGAGCCGTGGCCGGGGGCGATGTTCGACGGGGTTCGCCTTCACAACGTAACCGCGTCGTCCGCTGACAGCCCCCTCCACCATGCTGCGCACGGTCCCCCTCCCCGTGCCGGGGAGAATTTAGCGTCGGGCCAGCACCCTGCGCGCCTGCTTCAGATGGGGGGCGTCGACCATGCGGCCATCGACTTGCAGCACCCCGGCCTCCGGGTTCGCGGCGAAGGCATCGACGATCACCTGAGCGCGCTCGACCGCCTCGGCCGAGGGGGTGAAGGCGGCGTTGATCGCCGCGACCTGTGCCGGGTGCAGCGCCATCATGGCCGTGAACCCGTCGCGGGCGGCGCGGGCGGCATAGGCGGCGAGGCCCGCTTCGTCGCGGATCGCGGGATAGACGGTGTCGATCGCGGCGACCCCGGCGGCAAGCGCGCCGAACAGGGTGAGCGAGCGGGCGAGTTCATAGGGCGCGGTGTAGCGGCCATCCGCCTCGCGCGAGGTCGTTGCACCGATGGCGGCGGGCAGATCCTCCGCGCCCCAGGTGATGCCCAGCAGCCGGTGGGCGACCGCGGCATAGCTGCCGAGCTGAAAGATCGCCGCCGGGGTTTCGGTCGCGATCGGCAGCAGCGGCACCTCGGCCAGTCCGCGCGCGGCGAGCAGCGGGTCGAGCGCGGTGATGGTCGCCTGCCCTTCCGCCTTGGGCACCATGATCGCATCCGGGCGGGTGCCGGCCAGCGCGTCGAGATCGGCGAGCGCGAGCGGCCCGTCGACCGGGTTGATCCGGACGATGCGCGGGAGCGATGCCTCCTCTGCCAGCCAGTCGCGAACGGCAGTGCGGGCGGTGTCCTTAGCAGAGGCGGCGACCGCATCCTCGAGGTCGAGGATCAGCGCGTCGGCGCCGCTTCCCGCCGCCTTGGCGAAGCGATCCGCCCGGTCGCCGGGGACGAACAGCAGCGAGCGGAGCCTCATGGGCGCCGCTTCAACAGCGCGGTGCGCAGGCAGCGGCAGACGACCTCGCCGCGCTGGCTGTGCAGTTCGTGGGTGAAGGTGACGATCCCGGCATCGGGACGCGAGCGGCTGTCCTTGAGCGCGGTCACCTCGGTCGTGGCGCGCAGCGTGTCGCCAAGGAACACCGGCTTGGGCATCACCAGCTGGTCGTAGCCGAGGTTCGCGACCAGCGTGCCGAGCGTCGTTTCCCCCACCGACAGCCCGATCATCAGCGCGAAGGTGAAGGTCCCGTTGACGAGGATCTGGCCGAATTCCGACGCCCTTGCCGCCTCCGCATCGATATGCAGCGGCTGCGGGTTGTGGGTCATGGTAGAGAACAGCAGATTGTCGGTCTCGGTCACGGTGCGGCGGATCGGGTGTTCGATCCGGTCGCCGATCTGCCAGTCGTCGTAGAAGCGTCCGGTCATGCGGCGTCCTTTTCGATGCGGGCAAGCAGCACCCCTTCGGCGACCTGTGCGCCCGGCGCGGCGGACAGGTCGGCGACCATACCGTCGAACGGGCTGAGCAACGCCTGTTCCATCTTCATCGCCTCCAGCACCACCAGCCGCTGCCCGGCGGTGACGCGGTCACCCGCCGCGACCTCGACCGCGACGATGCGGCCGGGCATGGGCGAGAGGATCGCGCCGTCGCCGGCCGAGGCGCCACCGCCCTGCCCCGCGACCGGCGCGGCGAAGGGAAAGGCCTCGCCATCGGCGAACAGGACGCGCTCACGGCCGAGCTGTGCGACGGTGCCGCCGGTAACGGGCGTGGCGATGCGGGTGGCGCCACCGATGCTGACCGCGACGCGATCGTCGGGCGCGGCGTTGAGGCGGAAGCCAGTCAGCGCGCGCCATGGGTCGGTCGGGTCCGCCCGTACCAGCACCGCAGCGGCAGCTCCGACGGCGGCGTCGGACACGTGGCCGTCGGGGACCAGCCGGTCGGCATGGCGTTCGATGAAGCCGGTATCGATCCGCTGCCCCACGAAATCGGGGTCGCCGGCACAGCGGGCGAGGAAGGCGGCGTTGGTGCGGACCGGCCAGACCTGGACCGATGCGGCTGCGGCGGCGAGCTTCGCGGCGGCGGCGGCGCGGTTGGGGGCATGGACGATCAACTTGGCGATCATCGGGTCGTAATGCGGCGTCACCGCATCCCCCTGCCGCACGCCGGCATCGACGCGGATGTCGGTGGGGAGATGCAGGTGGGTCAGCGGTCCGGTCGAGGGCAGGAAGCCGGTCGCCGGGTTCTCGGCATAGAGCCGCGCCTCCATCGCCCAGCCGGTGATCGACAGTTCGTCCTGCCGTTTGGGCAGAGGCTCGCCGGACGCGACGCGGAGCTGCCATTCGACGAGGTCGGTGCCGGTAATCGCCTCGGTCACGGGATGTTCGACCTGCAGCCGCGTGTTCATTTCCATGAACCAGATGCGGTCGGCGCGCAGGCCATCCGAGGCATCGGCGATGAATTCGATCGTGCCCGCCCCGGCATAGTCGACCGCGCGGGCGGCGCGGACGGCGGCGTCGCAGACCGAGGCGCGGGTTTCCGCGTCCATGCCGGGGGCCGGCGCTTCCTCGATCACCTTCTGGTGGCGGCGTTGCAGCGAGCAGTCGCGTTCGAACAGATGGACCGCATTGCCATGGGTGTCGCCGAAGACCTGCACCTCGATATGGCGGGGCGACAGGATGTATTTCTCGATCAGCACGCGGTCGTCGCCGAACGATGCAGCGGCTTCGCGGCGGCAGCTGTCAAGGGCGTCGGCGAAGGCGGACGCGTCGTCGACGCGGCGCATCCCCTTGCCCCCGCCGCCGGCCACCGCCTTGATAAGGACCGGATAGCCGATCGCGTCGGCCTCGGCACGCAGGCGCTCGGGCGACTGGTCCTCGCCGAGATAGCCGGGGGTGACCGGCACGCCGGCGGCGATCATCCGAGCCTTGGCCGCGTCCTTCAGGCCCATCGCGCGGATCGCGGCGGCGGGCGCACCGACCCAGACGAGGCCGGCGGCGACGACCGCTTCGGCGAACTCGGCATTTTCGGACAGGAAGCCATAGCCGGGATGGATCGCGGCGGCGCCGGTCGCGCGGGCGGCGGCGAGGATTTTCGCCTGGTCGAGATAGCTTTCGCGCGCCGGGGCCGGGCCGATGCAGACGGCCTGGTCGGCTTCGGCGACGAAGGGCAGGCCGGCATCGACGTCGCTATGGACGGCGATGGTGCGCACCCCCAGCCGGCGGGCGGTGCGGAGGATGCGGCGGGCGATCTCGCCCCGGTTGGCGATCAGCAGCGATTCGATCATCGCGCCGCTCCGAAGGTGGCGAAGGTGCCGCATAGCGATGCTTTTTCGGGGGCGTCGGCGCGGCGCCCGGCGGGCGGGACAGGATAGGTCGGGCGGGCGTTGTAGGAAAGGGTCATGGATGCGCCTCCGGAAAGCCGTGACGGACGTGCAGCGCGTGGAGCAACGCTTTCAGATCGCTGACGAACCAGGTGCCGTCATGCCGTCCGTCGGCGAGGGCCGGATCGGCATTGGGGGCGAGGACCAGCAGCGGCAGGTTCTGGTGCGCCTCTCCCACGACCGCGATCACCGCGTCGCGCGGGCGGGGATAGGGGATGCGGATGACGTCCAGCATCGTCGCCTTGTCCGGAAAACGTGCCAGCAGGCCGTCGATGGTGATGCAGTCGCGGCAGTAGAAGGTCCGGTCGGGATAGGCCGGGTCGGTAAAGCTCGCTTCGAGCAGATAGAGGCGGTCGCGCATGGGCTGTTCCATCAGGGTCGGGTCGCGGTCGGGATCGGTCGCGCGGGGGTCGGTGGTCGGGATCGGGCGGTCGGGGTCGACGCGCGCGCCCATCAGGGCGGCGGCGGCGAGCGCGAGGTCGCGGGCGCTGACCTCCGCCGGGGTGGCGGGCGGGGGTTGCAGCGGATCGGTGATGGCGGCGCGCGCGGTGGC
This sequence comes from Sphingomonas sp. ABOLH, assembly GCF_003951715.1. NCBI lineage: Bacteria > Pseudomonadati > Pseudomonadota > Alphaproteobacteria > Sphingomonadales > Sphingomonadaceae > Sphingomonas > Sphingomonas sp. ABOLH. Next base: position 24,666 of record NZ_QQWV01000053.1, read on the forward strand.
CGGGTCGGCGGCGAAGGCGGCGGCGAGCGCCCGCGCGACCGCTTCGGGGAGCGGCGTCGTGGCACCCTGCGCCGGGGTTGCGGTCGGGGCCATCCCCTGCCCGTCGGCCGGCGGGTTCGCGGCGACCTGCGCCTCCACCTCCGCCGTCACGCGGGCGACGGTGGCGATGAAGCTCGACAGCGCCAGGCCCGGCGGCAGGCTGGCGATGGCGCGGGTGACCATCGCCACGATCGCGTCATAGGCGACGGTGTCGATGCTGTCT
>NZ_QQWV01000054.1:0-24661 GCF_003951715.1 Sphingomonas sp. ABOLH
CTCTTGGGAAAGAACGGCCGCAGCCGCTCAATCTGCTCATCCGTCAGCCAAAACAGGTCACTCATTCCGGTCTCCTCGCGGAGCCTGAATCAGATCGCGACGCTCACATCAATGGGTCCTGACCCTAGGAATAGCCGACCTGCAGCGGGATCTGCAGCGAAATGTAAACACCAACCAGTTGCAGCATCCACGGCAGGCCACGAAAACCGTGCCCAAAAGCAACGCCGCAGGCAGCAGCCAACCCAACCGCCACGCATCCCCATAGCCAAAGCGTCCCCGGCGGGGCCGGGAACGTGCTACGCAAAAATCGGGAGACGAATATTCCACCTACACCTACCGCCAAGGCAAGAATGTCAGAGAGTGCTTAGCGGGATTTCTTAGCGGGCAAGTCCATCAAAAATTATCCTCGCCTAAAGTGCGTGGGAGCGTTGAGATTGACCCCGCAAGATTCGTCAGGCTGATAACGAAAAGGCGCCGGGACAACGCTCTGGACACGCATGCCGAATACGATGGCACAGCCCCCCCTACTCCTTCGCGGCCATCGGTACGTCCACCACCTTCAGCTGATACCGCCCGGGCGGCAGTAGCAGCGCGATATCCTCGCCCGGCCGGATCGCCACCCGGTCCATCGGCACCGACGCCTCGCTCTCCCCGACCGGCCGCGCCTCGACGATCCGCCAGCCTTTGGCCGGGCGCAACGCGGTTGGGATCGACACCACCCGGTCGCCTGCCGCCACCCGCCATGCCGGACGCCCGCGCACGAACTTCGCCGTCGGATGATCTACGACCACGTCGAACGTACCGGGCCGCTGCTCGGCGGGCAGCACGGCAAGCCGCTCCCGGCTACCGCCGCCCCGGCAGGTCGTCTGCGACACGGTCAGTGGGTCGATACCCGTGATCGCCTTCAGTCGCGTCGCCATCCATCGTTGGCCGTCGGCACGCGGCACTTCGGTTGCATGCGAATAACCGACATGGATCAGCAGCTTGGCCTTGGGATGCGCGGCGATGTAGGCGGCGAGCTGCTCCGCCTGTGCCGTTTCGCGCCGGGCGATGCCCTCATCCAGGGACAGGGTCGCTGCCGTCTCGCTGAACCGCTCTTCATAGGGCAACAGGCGATACCCCAGCGCCTTTGCCTCCCGCCCCAGTCGTCCGAAACCGGCTTCATAGAGGTAATAGCCGTCGGTATCTTCGAAATACAGCTGATCCGGTCGCTTGAGATAGGGCGGCAGGAATTTGTCCGGCGTTCCCAGCGCCGGGATCGACAATGTCTCCATTGCCAGTACGTCATAGCCGAGCGGACGCAGCGCACGCGCAACCCGCGCCGTAAAGCCGCGATGCTCGGATCGCTCATGGCTTTCATTGACGATCACGATCGAGGTTTTGCGGGCACGTTCGATGATCGTCCCGATCGCATCCCCCGCCCCTGCGATCGGCGAACACGCCGTCGGCTTGTAATCGCTGCTGGTGCGGGCGATCAGGTCCTCGCGGCCGAACAGGCTGAGCGTCTGCCCCGCCATTGCTCCGGCCAGGGGTTGTGCGGGATCGACGTCCGCGAGTGACCGTACCTTGTAATCGTCTTTCGCTATTGGCGCTGCGATCGGTGTCGGCGGCGGGATCAGCGTCACCTGTCCGGCACATGCCGAAACAAACAGGCAAATGACGGGTGCGAGCGGACGACGGTGAACGGCCATGGCATAGCCTAGGGTGCCGAAACGACACAGGCCATCGTCTTTTCGCGGCATGCCTGCCCGGCTAAACCACCCCGTCCCACACCAGCTTCACCCCCACCACGATCATCAGCACATAGATCAGCGTGTAGAACCGCTTCGCCGACACCCGCTGCACCAGCCACACCCCGCCGAACGTCGTCGCGATCGCCACCGGCAGCAGCGCGGCCGATGTCAGCAGGTTCGCGCGCGTGAACTGGCCAAGGCCGATATAGGCCGGCACCTTCAGCCAGTTGACCGCGCAGAAATACAGCGCGGTCGTCCCCACCAGCACGTCGCGCGGAAGTTGGCGCGGCAGTACCCAGAGCTGGAACGGCGGCTGTCCGGCATGGGCGATCTGACTGGTGATGCCCGATGCGACGCCGAACAAGGTGCCGACCCAGCCCGGCGAACGGCTGGCGACCGGCATGCCATGGCGCTCGGTCCACAATCGCCAGCCACCGAACAGGATCGAGATCAGCCCGACCGTCGCCAGTACCGCCGAAGGTGACACCAACGCCGCAAAGCCATAGCCGAGGGCGATGCCGATCACCGCGCCCGGCAGCATCCATGCCAGCACCCGCCCGTCGAAGGTCCGCCGGAACGCCCATACCCCCACCACGTCCTGCACGATCAGGATCGGCAACAGGATCGCGGCGGCGCGGACCGGATCGATCGCCAGTGCCAGCAGCGGCATCGACAGCGCGCCCATGCCGGCGAACCCGCCCTTGGCCAGCCCCTGCATCGCCACCGCGATGACGGCGACGACATAGAAGAACGGGTCGACGATCACCGGCTAATCGCGCCGCTCGGACAGCACCTGTGCGATACGGAACAGCGCCAGCACCCCGACCGCCAGCACCGCGACCAGCGCCAGCACGGCATAGGTCAGCACCGCCAGCCAGTCGGCGACCTTGCGCGTCGCGGCGGCCTGCGCGGCGACGGCGATGCTCTGCGGCGTCTCGACGCGCGGCGCGCCGGTGGTGAAGGGCGCGGGCGGCGGCACTGGCGCGCCGGTGCGCGGATCGACCTGCCGGGTGGCGTCGCTGTCAACTTCGGCGCCCGATCGTGTCGGTCCGCCATTGGTCGACATCGTCGCCACCGCGCCGACCATCGCCAGCGTGGCGAAGATCGCGAGCAGCCACGACAGCGCCCGCGCCTGCCATCCGCCGGCGGTCATGGATGCTCGACGCGGTCGCGGGTCGTCGCGGTCGCCGCGCGCACCCCGGCATTGCCGCGCCGCTTCAGTTCGGCCTTCAGCTCCTCGGGCCTGGGCGCCCACAGGAAGCCGAAGCTGACCGTGCCGTCCTTCGTCTCGACCGCATGGTGCAGCCGGTGCGCGGAAATGATCCGCTTCATATAGCTGGATTTCGGCAGATAGCGGTGCTGCAACCGGCGATGGACGATGATGTCGTGGAAGCCGAAATAGATCGCGCCATAGGCGGCGATGCCCGCGCCGATCCAGATCGTCCCCGGCCACCACCCCCATTGCACCCCGCCCAGCAGCAGCACGATCGACGGCACCGCAAAGATCGCGGCGTACAGGTCGTTCCACTCCCAGTTGCCATGGCGCGGGCGGTGGTGGCTGGCGTGCAGGAACCAGCCCGGCCCGTGCATCAGCCAGCGATGCGCGACATAGGCGAAGCCTTCCATGAAGATCACGGTGGCGAGGAAGATAAGGATGCCGATTGCCCAGTGCATCGCGGGCATATAGCGGCTCGGCCATGACATTGCGACGCCTTACCGCCCTGTTGGTCCTCGCCGGCCTCACGGGCTGCGCAGTGCCCGAGGCGCGGTTGCGCAGCGGCCTGCAATCCGCCGGCCTGTCGCGCTCTCTGTCGGCGGGCATGGCGGCGCTCTGCGCGACCGCTCTCTCGTAAAGCATCTGCGACGCAATCGCATTAAGGTCGATTTGGGCTGGATTCGACCTCCCGCATGTGCTTTAGCGCGGCAACTTTGCCAACTATCAGGCACCCACCCGAGAGGCGGAAGGCGAATCCATGAACATTCACGAATATCAGGCCAAGGAACTGCTCGCGAAGTTCGGCGTGCCCGTCCCCGCCGGCTTCTCGGCGATGAGCGTCGAGGAAGCGGTCGAAGCATCCTCGAAGTTGCCCGGACCGCTCTATGTCGTGAAGGCACAGATCCATGCCGGCGGCCGCGGCAAGGGCAAGTTCAAGGAACTGGGTCCGGATGCCAAGGGCGGCGTCCGCCTCGCCAAGACCGCCGACGAAGTCCGCGCCCACGCCACCGACATGCTCGGCAACACGCTGGTCACCATCCAGACCGGTGACGCCGGCAAGCAGGTCAACCGCCTGTACGTGACCGACGGCGTCGACATCGCGAAGGAATTCTACCTCGCGCTGCTCGTCAACCGCGCGACCGGCCGCGTCTCGATGGTCGCCTCGACCGAAGGCGGCATGGATATCGAAACCGTGGCGCATGACACGCCCGAAAAGATCCACTCGATCGACATCGACACCGCGACCGGCTTCATGCCGCACCACGGCCGCGCCGTCGCCGCCGCGCTCGAACTGACCGGCGACCTCGCCAAGCAGGCCGCCAGCGTCGCATCGAAGCTGTACGACGCGTTCCTCGGCACCGATGCCGAGCAGATCGAGATCAACCCGCTTGCCGTCACCGACGACAACAAGCTGGTCGTGCTCGACGCCAAGGTCGGCTTCGACGGCAACGCCATGTTCCGTCACAAGGACCTGATGGAACTGCGCGACACCACCGAAGAAGACGCGATGGAGCTGGAGGCGTCGAAGTACGACCTGGCCTACATCAAGCTCGACGGCGATATCGGATGCATGGTCAACGGCGCCGGCCTCGCCATGGCGACGATGGACATCATCAAGCTGAACGGCATGTTCCCGGCCAACTTCCTCGACGTCGGCGGCGGCGCGAACAAGGAGAAGGTCACCGCGGCGTTCAAGATCATTCTCGCCGATCCGGCGGTGAAGGGCATTCTCGTCAACATTTTCGGCGGGATCATGAAGTGCGACATCATCGCGGAAGGCATCGTTGCCGCCGCGAAGGAAGTGAACCTGTCGGTGCCGCTGGTCGTCCGCCTCGAAGGCACGAACGTGCAGGCCGGCAAGGACATCCTCGCCAATTCGGGCCTCGCGATCGTCCCCGCCAACGACCTGGGCGATGCCGCCAAGAAGATCGTCGCGGAAGTGCAGAAGGCGGCCTGATCGCCCTTTGCCTGCGACGGACAAGGGGTCCGGACGGAAACGTCCGGGCCCTTTTTCGTTGGGGTGGCAGGGCGATTCGCGCTAGGGTCGCCACCTGCCGCTACGGCGTCGCTGCGTTTCCATACCGGACTTGCGAAACCCACGCAAAACCGCCAGAGAAACGCGCGATGCCACCGCGTAAAACGTTTTGAGAGGGAGTGCTCATGAAGGTGCTGGTGCCGGTCAAGCGTGTGCTTGATTACAATGTGAAGCCCCGCGTGAAGGCGGACGGGTCGGGTGTCGACCTGGCCAACGTCAAGATGAGCATGAACCCGTTCGACGAGATCGCGGTCGAGGAAGCGATCCGCCTGAAGGAAAAGGGCGTAGCGACCGAGATCGTCGTCGTCTCGATCGGCGAACAGAAATCGCAGGACACGCTGCGCACTGCGCTGGCGATGGGCGCCGACCGCGCGATCCTGATCACCAGCGAGACCAAGGTCGAGCCGCTGGGTGTCGCCAAGCTGCTGAAGGCGGTGATCGACGAGGAAGCGCCGCAACTGGTGATCCTCGGCAAGCAGGCGATCGACGACGACAACAACCAGACCGGACAGATGCTGGCGGCGCTGACCGGCTATCCGCAGGGCACCTTCGCCAGCAAGGTCGAGGTGTCGGGCGAGACCGTCAACGTCACCCGCGAAGTCGATGGCGGGCTGGAGACGGTCGCGCTCAACCTGCCGGCGATCGTCACCACCGACTTGCGCCTCAACGAACCGCGCTACGCCTCGCTGCCCAACATCATGAAGGCGAAGTCGAAGCCGCTCGCCGCCAAGACCGCCGCCGATTACGGCGTCGACGTCACCCCGCGCCTGACGACGGTCAAGGTCGAGGAGCCGTCGAAGCGGCAGGCCGGGGTAAAGGTCGCCGATGTCGACGAACTGGTCGGTAAGCTCAAGACGCTGGGAGTGGTCGCATGAAGACGCTGGTTTGGGTCGAACATGACGGGCAGTCGGTCAAGGACGCAACCTATGCCACCGTCACCGCCGCTGCGAAGCTGGGCGAGGTCGAACTGCTCGTCGCGGGTCAGGGCGTCGATGGCGTGGCACAGGCCGCCGCGCAGATTGTGGGCGTCACCAAGGTGCTGGTCGCCGACGATGCCGCCTATGCCCATAACCTCGCCGAAAACGTCGCGCCGCTGGTCGTCGAGTTGATGGGCAGCCATGACGCCTTCCTGGCGCCGGCCACCACCACCGGCAAGAACATCGCGCCGCGCGTCGCCGCGCTGCTCGACGTGATGCAGATCAGCGAGATCCTCTCGGTCGAGGGGCCGGACAGCTTCACCCGCCCGATCTATGCCGGCAACGCGATCGCGACGGTCAAGACCAGCGATCCCAAGCTGGTGCTGACGGTGCGCGGCACCGCGTTCGACAAGGCGGCAGCGACCGGTGGATCGGCCACGGTCGAAGCGGTCGCCTCGACCGGCGACAAGGGCGTGTCGAGCTTCGTCGGCGCCGAGATCGCCGCATCGGAACGCCCCGAGCTGACCAGCGCCAAGATCATCGTGTCGGGGGGTCGTGCGCTCGGATCGGAAGAGCAGTTCCACGCGCTGATCGATCCGCTCGCCGACAAGCTGAACGCCGCCGTCGGCGCTTCGCGTGCGGCCGTCGATGCCGGCTATGCGCCGAACGACTATCAGGTCGGTCAGACCGGCAAGATCGTCGCGCCGGAAGTCTATATCGCGGTCGGCATTTCCGGCGCGATCCAGCATCTGGCGGGCATGAAGGACAGCAAGGTCATCGTCGCGATCAACAAGGACGAGGACGCGCCGATCTTCCAGGTTGCCGATGTCGGGCTGGTGGGTGACCTGTTCAACGTGGTGCCGGAGCTAACCGCCAAGCTTTGAGCGAAGCAGCGCAAGCTGCTGACCGGTGCGCAAGGGGCAATGCCCCAAGCGCACAAGGCGGCGACGGCCGGCGTCGCCATAGCGACGACCGACGACGCGGGATTCACTCCCGCGTCACCCCCGGAGGCGAAGATCCTCCCCGGCACGGGGAGGATCTTCGAGCCCCCCTACTTCGCCGCTACGGCCGCTACCGGCAACGGCACCGCCGGATCGAGCGGGATCGCCACGCGCTTCGCCCGCTCCTTCTTCGACGGGCCGCCCTTGATCCCGCGCACGATGTCGCCGACCAGCTTGCCGACATCCTTGTATTCGTCCGGTTCCTCACAGCAGCTGCCCGGGTCGATCAACTTGCCGATCGCGCGAATGGCAAAGGTGCCGCCACCGAAAATATCGACGCCGGTGGTGCAGCCCTGCGACAGGGTGGCACATGGGCTGTCGGCCGCCAGCTCCGCACCCCGCCCATCGGCATAAGGATTGGATGCGAGCGGACGGTCGGGGGGCGCGCGTTCCGATGGCAGCGGCAGACGCGGCTCGCGCACGCCCTCCCCGCAAACCAGGATTTCGTCGTCCTGCGAATTGCGCCGCTGCGACGCGCAGGGATCGACCAGGATCGAGATTCGCTCGGGCGGGCCTGGCAGCGGGACGGCGGGCGTCGCGGCCTGTCCCAGCAGCAACAGCATGGCGTACATCGGCACGTCTCCCATATCCCCGGCGCATGGCCGATGCCATGCGTAGCACTTGTCCGGCCTACGCGCGACGGATTAGCGTGGGATCCATGATCCTGCCGCTCCTGCTCCTCGCCGCCGCACAGGCCCCCGCCCCTTCCGCACAGGACCGCGCACGGGCCGAACGGGTGCTGGAACGCGCGCCGATCATCGACGGGCATAACGACTTGCCGTGGGGCATTCGCGAACATCATCACGCGGCGGTCGAATCGGTCGACCTGACCAGCGATACGAGCAAGATCGATCCGCCGCTGCAGACCGACCTCGCCCGCCTGAAGCGTGGACATGTCGGCGGGCAATTCTGGTCGGTCTGGATCCCGGCAACGACGACAGGTCCGCAGGCGGTCGAGACGACGATCGAGCAGATCGACATCGTCCGCCGGATGATCGGCGCCAATCCGACCCGGATGGCGCTGGCTCGCGATGCGGCGGACATGGCGCGCATCGCCAGGAGCGGCCGCGTCGCCTCGCTGATCGGCGTGGAGGGCGGGCACCAGATCGACGGGCGGCTGTCGGTGCTGCGGCAATATTACAATCTCGGCGTGCGCTACATGACGCTGACGCATACCAAGAGCGTCGGCTGGGCCGATGCGTCGACCGATACGCCGCAGGCCAACGGCCTGACCCCGTTCGGTCGGCAGGTGGTGCACGAGATGAACCGGCTGGGGATGCTGATCGACGTCGCACACGTGTCCGATGCGACGATGGCGGCGGCGCTGGCCGAATCGAAGGCACCGGTGATCGCGTCGCACTCCAACGCCCGCGCGCTCGCCGACCGGCCACGCAACATTCCCGACGATCTGCTGCGGGCGATCGGCGCGAAGGGCGGGGTGGTGATGGTCAATGCCTATCCCGCCTTCCTGTCGGCGGAGTGGAACGCATGGGACAATCGCCGCGGCGCCTTTGCCAAGGCACAGGGGCTGCCGGGCAACCTGTATGGTGCGCAGGCACCGGCAGCGGTAAAGGCTTGGGAAGCCGCCAACCCCGCTCCGCGCGTGACGGCGGCAACGATGGCCGACCATGTCGAACATATCGCGAAGGGCGCCGGTCGCGCGTCGGTCGGCATCGGCGGCGACTATGACGGTATTTCCGGCACTGGTCCCGAAGGCATGGGCGGGGTCGACGGCTATCCGCTGCTGTTCGCCGAACTGGCGCGGCGCGGGTGGAGCGATGCCGACCTCGCGGCGCTGGCGCAAGGCAACGTGTTGCGCGTGCTGGGTCAGGCCGAAGCGGTGGCGAAGGCGATGGCCGGGCAGCGCCCGGTCGACGCTACCTACCCCTGACCGGCGCGAGGCGGAGGAGCGTCGCGCCGAGCAGCGCGGACAGCAGCGACCCGGCCAATACCCCGATCTTCACCTGATCGATGGCCGCCGCGTCATCGGCAAAGGCCAGCCCGCCGATGAACAGGCTCATGGTGAAGCCGATCCCGGCCAGCGCGGCGACGCCCCAGAGCTGCATCCAGTTCGCATCGCCCGGCCGGCACGACAGCCCGCTGCGCACCGCCAGCCAAATCGCGCCCAGCACACCGACCTGCTTGCCAACGAACAGCCCGACCGCGACCGCCAGCGGCAGCGGCGCCCACAGGATCGACAGCGGCACGCCGGTCACCGCGACCCCGGCATTGACGAAGCCGAACAGCGGCACCACGCCGAACGCGACCCAGGGATGGATGGCATGTTCCAGCCGGTGCAGCGGCGAATCGATCGCCTCCGGTGCGCCCGGCGTCGGCTTGACCGGGATCGTCATCGCCGCCAGCACCCCGGCAACCGTCGCGTGGATGCCCGACAGGAACACGAAGTACCACAAGGGTACGGCCAGCAGCAGATAAGGTGCCAGACGCATCACCCCCGCCCGGTTGAGCGCGACCAGCATCGCCAGCACCAGCACCGCACCGCCCAGCGCCGTCAGGTCGAGATCGCTGGTATAGCCGAGCGCGATGATCGCCACCGCCCCCATATCGTCGACGATGGCGAGCGTCGTCAGGAACAGCTTCAGCGCCGCCGGTACCCGCTTGCCCAGCAACGCCATGACGCCCACAGCAAAGGCGATGTCCGTTGCTGCCGGGATCGCCCAACCCTGCGCGAGACCCGGCGTCGACCGCGCGACCAGCAGGTACAACATCGCCGGGACGCCCATGCCGGCGATCGCCGCAATCACCGGCAGGCGGCGTTGCTCCCACGTGGCGAGCCGCCCGTCGACCAGCTCGCGCTTGATCTCTAAACCGACCAGCAGAAAGAACAACGCCATCGCCGCGTCGTTGACCCACAAATGCAGCGTCATCGGCCCATGCCGGTCGCTCAACACCGGCCCGGTCACGATATGCAGCGCGTGGAAATAGGCGGTGTCGATGCCGGGCAGATTGGCAAGCAGCAGTGCCAGCGCCGAGGCGAGCATCAGGACGATACCGCCCGACGCTTCGCCATGGAGAAAGCTGCGGATCATGGAACGGGGGCGGGTCATGGTGTCGGCCTACCAGTTCCTCTCCAGTACGGGGAGGGGGACCACGCCCAGAGGGCGGGGTGGAGGGGGGGTACTCACAAAACGCAACGGTGGTGGACGAGGACACCCCCCTCCACCAGCTTCGCTGGTCCCCCTCCCCGTGCCGAGGAGGATATATTAGTCGCGCAGCAGGTCGTTGATGCTGGTCTTCGAGCGGGTCTGGGCATCGACCCGCTTGACGATTACCGCGCAGTACAGCGCCGGCTTGCCGTCGCCGCCACCGATCGATCCGGGCACGACCACCGCATAAGGCGGCACTTCGCCCCGGAACACTTCGCCGGTCGCCCGGTCGATGATCTTGGTGGACGCGCCGAGATAGACGCCCATCGACAGCACGGCACCCTCACCGACGCGGACACCCTCCGCCACCTCGGCCCGCGCGCCGATGAAGGCGCCGTCGCCGATGATGACCGGATCGGCCTGCAGCGGCTCCAGCACACCGCCGATGCCCGCACCGCCCGACAGGTGGACGTTCTTGCCGATCTGCGCGCAGCTGCCCACGGTCGCCCAGGTGTCGACCATCGTGCCTTCGCCGACATAGGCGCCGATATTGACGAAGCTCGGCATCAGGATCGCGCCCTTGCCGATGAAGGCGCCGCGCCGCACGATGCTGCCCGGCACCGCACGGAACCCGGCGTCGCGGAAGCGATGCTCGCCCCATCCGGTGAACTTGCCCGGCACCTTGTCGAACCAGTTGGTGCCGCCCGGGCCGTCCATGATCTGGTTGTCGTTCAGGCGGAACGACAGCAGCACCGCCTTTTTCAGCCACTGGTTAACCTGCCAGCCGTCCCCGACCGGTTCGGCCACCCGCGCCTCACCCGAATCGAGCAGCGCCAGCGCAGCGTCGACGGCGACGCGGACCTCGCCCTGGGTATGGACGGTCAGTTCGGCACGGTTTTCCCAGGCGGCGTCGATCTGGGCGGCAAGGTCGGTCATGATTCCTCCACGAAGCGTAGCCACGCGACGATGTCGTGCGTGATGTAATCGATATGGTCGCGTGCCGTCCCCGGCCCCTGTTCGGACCCGTTGTCGACCCACACGGTGGTCATTCCCGCCGCCTTGGCCGGTACGAGATTGCGGGCCATGTCCTCAGCGAACAAGGCGGTCGTCGGGTCGATCTCCCATGCCGCGCACAGCCCTTCATAGGCGCTGACATGCGGCTTGGGATGATAGGCGGTGGCATGGATATCGTGGATGCCGGCGAAACTGTCCGACAGGCCGAGCTTCGCCAGGACGCGGCCGGCATAGGCCGCGTCGCCATTGGTGAAGACCAGCTTGCGTCCCGGCAGCGCTGCCAACAGGCGCGGCAGGTCGGGATCGGGCACCAGCGGCGACAGGTCGATATCGTGGACGAAATCGAGGAAATGGTGCGGATCTACCGCCTGTTCGGCCATCAGCCCCGACAGCGAGGTGCCGTGATTGTGGAAATGCAGCTTCTGTACCCGACGGGCTTCTTCCGCATCGCAGCCGAGCAGGTCGCAGATATAGTGCCCCATGCGCGCCTCGATCTCGGCGAACAGATTGGACGACGCCGGATAGAGCGTATTGTCCAGATCGAAGATCCAGTCGCGGACATGGGCTAGCGCGGGCAGCATCGGGTCGGGGCTGTAAGGGGACGAAGCGCAAGCGGCAAGCCGATCCTCCCCATATCATGGGGAGGGGGACCATGCGCAGCATGGTGGAGGGGGTAGGCCGCGCAAGGCAACCTCGCCGCATGCCGCCAGCCCCCTCCACCACCGCTTCGCGGCGGTCCCCCTCCCCGCAAAGCGGGGAGGATCCTTCAGGCCGCCTCGGTCCCTTCGATCCAGCCGCCGCCCAGCACGCGGTCACCGGCATAGAGCACCGCCGCCTGTCCCGGCGCGACGCCATATTCGGGCGCGTCGAACACCAGCCGTTCGCCCGCCAGCCGCGCCGGCACCGGCTTGGCCATCGATCGTACCTTGGCGGTCAGCGGTCCGGCATGGTCGCCGCCGATCCAGTTGATGTCGGAGAGCCGCGCCGCGCCGACCGCCAGCGCGCTGCGCGGGCCGACGACCAGCCGCTTCGTCGCGGGTTCGAGGCGTACGACATAGAGCGGTTCGGCCAGCCCGCCGATCTCGAGGCCGCGCCGCTGCCCGACGGTATAGCCGACCAGTCCGCCATGGCGGCCCAGCACCCGCCCTTCCAGATCGACGATCTCGCCACCGTCCTTCGCCTCGGGCCGCAATTTGCGCACCAGCCCGGCATAATCGCCATCGGGGACGAAGCAGATGTCCTGGCTGTCGGGCTTTCCGGCGACGCCCAGCCCCAGTTCGGCGGCGATCTCGCGCACCCTTGCCTTGGGCATCGCGCCCAGCGGGAAACGCAGGAAGTCGAGCTGGGCCTGCGTCGTCGCGAACAGGAAATAGCTCTGGTCGCGCGCCGTATCGATCGCACGGTGCAATTCGGCCCCGGCCGGCCCCATCACCCGCCGGATATAATGGCCGGTCGCAAGGCAATCGGCACCCAGGTCGCGGGCCAGCGCGAACAGGTCGGTGAATTTCGGCCCCATATTGCACTTCACGCAAGGGATCGGCGTGCGCCCGGCCAGATAGGCATCGGCGAAATCGTCGATCACCGTCTCGCGAAAGCTGCTTTCATGGTCGAAGACATAATGGGCGATGCCGAGCCTGTCGCACACCACACGCGCATCGCGAATGTCGCGCCCGGCGCAGCATGATCCGGCACGTCCTACCGCCGCGCCATGATCGTAGAGCTGCAGCGTGACGCCGATCGTCTCCGCCCCGGTCGCATGGGCGAGTGCGGCGACCACCGAACTGTCCACGCCGCCCGACATCGCCACGACGATGCGGCGCGCCGAAACGGGCGCATCCAGTTGAAATTCACCAAGGTCCATGGCCCGCCAGATAGGCGCTTCGCGCGTCGGTTGCAAAAATGCGGTGCCATTTACCGGACCTTCAACGTTGTCGAGGTAACACCATCCCCTAAGTCCTGTTGCTGGAAGAACATTTGGATCTGAGTTTCGCCCGTTTCGACCGTGGTTCCACGGTCACCACCCTGCCGACGGAGCTGGCCGTGTTGCTGGCGGCTGCGACCGGGCGGCAGGCGGCGACGCCGACGGCGCGACTGCAGACCCGACTGGCATGGAACCGCGCGCCGGTGTCCCTGCTCAATCCGGCGGACGGGGCGTTCAACGGGTGGACTGCCGCCCTGCTGAGGGCATGTGTCGTACCGGAACACCGGCCCGTCGCGAAGGGATGGCACGATGCGAACGGATGAAGACGATGTTTACCTAGCCGTTTTAGCCGATGTTCAACCGCGTTCGCGTATGACCGCGCAAGAAGGTTTGAGGGGGCGACCCCGGCTCGAGGTCCAGTATGATTGAGAACCACAAAATCCGTCCGGCAAAAGTGATCGGTCCGCTCGGCGAACCGCTGACGATCGATTCGCTGCCGCCGCCCGATACGACCCGCTGGGTCGTGCGACGCAAGGCGGAAGTGGTCGCAGCGGTCAATGGCGGCCTGCTGAGCGTCGACGACGTGTGCCAGCGCTACAACCTGTCGGCGGAGGAATTCGCCAGCTGGCAGCGCGCGGTCGACCGGTCGGGGATGCCGGGCCTGCGCGTGACGCGGATCCAGCACTACAAGTCCCTGTATGAGCGGCAGCAGCGCAAATATTGAGCCTATCAGTTAAAACGGAGGCGGAACAAGCCGGACGTTTGTGAGTCTTTCCCTCAGTACTCCCGGTACGAAATTGCCGGGTTGCAGGCAGCAATGGAGGGACGTCACATGGGTATCATCATCTGGCTGGTTGTTGGTGGCATCGTCGGCTGGCTCGCCAGCATCATCATGCGGACCGATGCGCAGCAGGGCATCATCCTGAACGTCGTCGTCGGCATCGTCGGTGCCGTGATCGCCGGTTTCGTGACCGGTGCGAACATCAACAACGGCATCACCGTGATGAGCTTCCTGTATTCGCTGGTCGGCGCGATCGTGCTGCTGGCAATCGTGAACCTCGTGCGTCGCGGTTCGGTGCGCTAAGCACCTGCCGTAACGGTACAGGATACGGGCCGTCCCTGTCGGGGCGGCCCGTTTTCGTTGGTCAGCCGCCGACCAGATCGGCAAGATTGGCGCGCATCGACACGCGGACGCCCGCCGGATCGTAACAGATTTCACTGTCCCCCGTTCCCGCCAGGCCCAGCCGCAACAGCTTCGACCCGAACCCCCGGCGGGCCGGTTGCTGCACCGACGGGCCACCGCATTCCCGCCACGTCATGCTCAGCTGATCGTCGGCCACCTGCCAGTCGAGCAGCACCGACCCTTCGACGGTCGACAGCGCGCCATATTTGACCGCGTTGGTGCCCAGTTCGTGCAGCATCAACGCCAGCGCCAGCGCCGCCCGGGCGCCGAGCGCCACGTCGGGACCGGTCAGCGTAATGCGGTCGTCGCAGCCGAACACCGCCATTACCTGTCCGATGGTCGTCGCCATGTCGGCACCAACCCAGTTGCGTTCGACCAGCACGTCATGCGCCACGCCCAGCGCCTGCAACCGGCGTTCGAACGCGTCGAGCGGCGCGCGGTCGACCGACCCGCGCAGCGTCTGCGAGGCGATCGCCTGCACCATCGACAGGGTGTTCTTCAGCCGGTGAGCGAGTTCTTGGATCAGCAGATTCTGCCGCGCTTCCGATTCGACCTGCGCCATGCCGACCTCGACCCGGTCGGCCACCTTGCACAGGAACACGATTTCCTCCCCGGTCCATTGGCGCGGACCGGTCATGCAGACGAGGAATGCGGAAACGATTCGTCCGTCGCGGCGCACCGGTACGATGACGAACGCGCCGATGCCGCGCGCGATCAGCGCATCGGCATGCCCCGCCGTCCGACGATCGTGCTGGACATCCGCGACCACTATCGCGTCGCCCCGTCCGATATCGCCCGCCAGTTCACCGAAGGTGTCGAGCGCCTGTCGCCCCGTTAGCGACGCGCCGCCGGTCACGGTCCAGTCGGGACCGATTTCCACCTGCGTCAGACCGGCGTCGATCCGGCCGAACCCGGCACAGCTGACGTCCAGCGCCTGCCCGATCAGCGCCGACGCCGCCCGCGCGACATCGGCGACATCGTGGCAGTCGCGCAGCAGGTCGCCGAGCTGGATCAGCGCGGACTGGCGGCCATCCGCTGCGCGTTCGGCGGTGATGTCGCGCAGGATCGCGCCGAACCGGTCGCCCTCGATGCGGAAACAATGGCCGCGGAACCAGCGGCGCAGATGGGGGATGTGGTGGACGAAACCGATCGGCACGCCGTCCGACAGCATGCCGTGCAATTCGTCGGCCCAGTGCGCGGGGGCAGCCGGATCGAGCCGCCGTCCGGTCAGTGCCAGCATCCGTTCGCGGTCCACGCCCGACAGCGCGAACCACGCCGGATTGGCGTCGACGAACTGCCAATCGACCACCTGCCCGTCCGGGTCGCGGATCGCCTCGCCCAATGCAAAGCCGTCGCTGATATTTTCGAACAGTCGCTGCCAGCGTTGCTCGTTGCCGCTCAGCGCCGCCTCGGTCTCGGCGATGCGGCGCAGGGTTTCGTCGCGTTCGGCGAGCAGCCGTCGCAGTTCGAGCGTGGTTACCGCCTGCCGCGCGAGCCGCAGCAGCATGTCGCGCTGGGTGTTGCTCAACCCTTGGGGACGGGCGACGACATCGATCACGCACAGCGTCCCGACCGGAACCCCTTCGGCAATGCGCAGCGGCACGCCGGCATAGAAGCGGATATGCGGTTCCCCTGTCACGATCCCGCTGTTGCAGGTACGCGGATCGGTCGAGAGGTCGGGAATGACGAGGATGTCTTCGACATCGAGCGCGTGGGTGCAGATCGCATCGCCCAGCGACGTGCCGCACAGATCGGTGCCGACCGCCGCCACGAACCATTGCTGGTCCGCCGCGAGCAGGGTGACCAGCGCCACCGGCGCTTCGCAGATTTCGGCGGCAAGCCGGGCAAGGTCGTCCTGCCCGCCATCGCCAATCGCCTCGATCAGCCGATAGTCGCGGATCGCGGCGAACCGCCGGTCCGATCCGGTCGTATCGATCGTCGCCCCCATGTCTCGTCGCCCCTGTGGCCGGGATCGGGATAGCAATTTACCCGAAACGACACAAGGGCCGCGCAGTCTTGGCACGGCCCTTGCAAACTTATGATAACCGAGTGGCGGTTCAAGCCGATTCGGCCGCCTTGCTCCGCGCGGCGAAACTCTTGCGCAGCTTTTGCAGCTTGGGCGGGATCACCGCCAGGCAATAGGGATTACGCTGGCCTTCGCCGTCCCAATATTCCTGATGATAATCCTCGGCCGGATACCAGGTGGCGAGCGGTTCGATGGTCGTGACGATCGTGCCACGCCCTTCGCCCGCGCGCTCGATCCCGGCACGCGCCGCCGCTTCCTGTTCCGGCGAATGGGGGAAGATCGCCGAGCGATACTGGGTGCCGACGTCGTTGCCCTGCCGGTTCAGCTGCGTCGGATCATGCGTCGCGAAGAAAATGTCGAGCAGATCGTCGTAACCGATGACGGCCGGGTCATAGGTGATGCGGATAGCCTCGGCATGGCCGGTGTCGCCACCGCACACCTGCTTGTAGGTCGGATGCTCAACCGTGCCGCCGATATAGCCGCTTTCGACCTGCTCCACGCCGATCACGTCGCGAAACACCGCCTCGGTGCACCAGAAACATCCGCCGGCGAAGGTCGCCTGTTCGGTAGCCATTGCGTAATCTCCTTTGGTCGCAGAGATAGGCGCGCATCACGGCGACGCAATCGGGGGTACGGTAATGGGCAAGGTTCTGGTCACGGGCGGTGCGGGCTATATCGGCAGCCATGCGGTGCTGGCGCTGCTCGACGCGGGCCATGAGGTGGTGGTGGTCGACAACCTCGTCACGGGCTTCGACTGGGCGGTCGATCCGCGCGCGACATTGGTCGTGGCCGATATCAGCGACGACGTGGCGGTGCGCGCGGCGATGCGCGACCATGACGTCCATGCCATCCTGCACTTCGCCGGATCGGTGGTGGTGCCGGAGTCGGTCGAGAACCCGCTAAAATATTACCGCAACAACACCGCCGCCTCGCGCAGCCTGATCGAGAGCGCGGTGGGCGAGGGGGTGAAGCACTTCATCTTCTCCTCGACCGCCGCGACCTACGGCATACCCGAAGTCGTGCCCGTGCGCGAGGACAGCCCGAAACAGCCGATCAATCCGTACGGCATGTCGAAGCTGATGACCGAGATCATGCTGGCCGACGTCGCCGCCGCGCATCCGATCAACTATGCGGCACTGCGTTACTTCAACGTAGCGGGCGCCGATCCGCAGGGGCGCAGCGGCCAGTCGACGGCGGGTGCGACCCATCTCATCAAGGTCGCGGTCGAGGCGGCGACCGGCAAGCGCGGCCATGTGGGCGTCTATGGCACCGATTTCGCGACCCCCGACGGGACCGGCGTGCGCGACTATATCCACGTCACCGACTTGGCCGATGCCCATGTCCATGCACTCGACCTGCTGATGGCCGATCCGGCGAAGAGCCACACGATGAACGCGGGCTATGGCCGCGGTTATTCGGTGCTCGAAGTGCTCGACGCGGTCGACCGGGTGACGAACATGACGATCGACCGCCGGCTGGAAGGCCGCCGCGCCGGCGATCCCGACGCGCTGGTCGCCGACAACAGCACGATCCTCGCCACCCTGCCATGGCGGCCGCAGCATGCCGATCTCGACCAGATCGTGCGCGACGCGCTGGCGTGGGAGCGCAAGTTGGCGGAGCGGAGCGGCCAATAGCCGAGGCGTGCCCCCGCGCGGGCGGGGGTCCGGAGCCCCGAACGCAACCGGTGCAAGAAGCAACCCTGGATTCCCGCCTGCCCGGGAATACGGTAGTGGCCGGTGGCGCGCTTACCGGTCCGGCAACACCTGATCCGCGACGCCCCAGCCGGTCAGCAGTCGGCTGTCGGCGCGCTTCAGCAGTTCGTCGGCGTCGCGGATCGTCCAGCGGCCTGCGCTGTCGATGTCGTCCAGCTCGCGCCACGCGACCGGGGCCGCCACCGGCGCGCCGGTCCTTGCGCGGGCCGAATAGGGTAGCACGGCGGTACTGCCGCGCTGGTTGCGCAGCCAGTCGATGAAGATGCGTCCTTTCCGCTTCGCCTTCGCCATCGTCGCTACGAAGCGGTCCGGCTCGGCCTGCGCCAGCGCGCGGGAGAAGCGGTCGGCGAAATCCTTGACCGTCGGCCACTCGGCTTGCGGGGTGAGGGGAACGACGACATGGACCCCCTTGCCGCCCGACAGCATCGCGAAGCTCGCCAGCCCCAGATCGCCCAGATGCCGGCTGATATCATGTGCCGCGCGCTTCACATCGGCAAAGTCCAGCCCCTCGTCGGGATCGAGGTCGAACACCATCCGGTCGGGCCGCTCGACATCGCCGACGCCCGATCCCCAGCCATGAAATTCGATCGTCCCCATCTGCACGCAGGACAGCAGCCCGGCGGCATCGCGGACATAGAGATACGGTTCGCGCTTCCCCTCCTTCTCCGCAATATCGATCGCATGGACCGCATCGCCGAAGCTGCCGGCGTCGTGTTTCTGGAAGAAGCACGCCTTGCCCCGCCCCTGCGGACAGCGCACCAGGCTGAGCGGCCGGTCGGCGGCTGCGGGCAGCAGCAACGGCGCGACCCGCTCGACATAGGCTGCCAGATCGCCCTTGGTCAGCCGGTCGCCGGGAAAGATCACCCGCTCGGGATGGCTGATGCGCACCGCCGGCGCGGCATCGGCGGCGACCGGCGTTTCGCGCACCACGTCCTTGGCCGCCTTGTCCCCCCGCAAGGCAATGAAGCTCGCATGGCGCACCAGCCCGTCGGCGGTGAATTCGGCAAAGGCGATCTCCGCCACCAGCTTCGGCGTGACCCAGCGCGCACCCCGGCGTTGCACGGCGGGCAGCTCGACTGGTGGCGTCTTGCGCGCCAGCGGGGCCAGTGCCGCCGCCACCTCCGCCATGTTCGCCGCGTCGAATCCGGTGCCGACCTTGCCGGCATAGCGCAGGCCGCCTTCCTCCTGCACACCCAGCAACAACGACTTGAACGGCCGCCCCTTCGCCTCGCTCGGCAGCCAGCCGAGGATGACGAATTCCTGCCGATGGGTGCATTTGACCTTCAGCCAGCTGCGCGAGCGGGTGCCGCGATAGGGGGCATCGGCGCGCTTCGACACGATCCCCTCGAACCCCTCCGCACACATCGCCGCGAACAGCTTCTCGCCCGACCCGGTGACATGGTCGGAATAGGCGATGCGCGGATCGGCCCCGGCCAGCACCCGCTGCAACCGCTCCTTGCGCCGCACCAGCGCCTCGTCGCGTCGGTCGCCATCGGCATCGCGCAGCAGGTCGAAGGCGAAGCAGCGCATTTCCCCACCGTCCTTGATCGCCGCCTGCAAGGTCGAGAAATCGGGCTTGCCGTCTTTCAGCGCGACCACCTCGCCATCGAGCAACAGGCCCGGCGGCAGGCTTGCCGCCGCCTCGGCAATGCCGGGAAACTTCGCCGTCCAGTCCAGCCCGGTGCGGGTGTAGAGTCTGGGACCGGTGCCACCGGTCGCGATCAGGATGCGATAACCGTCATATTTCACCTCGTGCAGCCATTCGCCGCCCGTCGGCACCGCATCGACCAACGTCGCAAGCTGCGGTTCGACGAACGCCGGGCGCTTCGCTTCGGCCGCCACCTTGCGCGGGGCGGGCTTGCTCTCGGCAATCTCCTCCATCGTCCGCCCGGTG
This sequence comes from Sphingomonas sp. ABOLH, assembly GCF_003951715.1. Classification (NCBI taxonomy): domain Bacteria; kingdom Pseudomonadati; phylum Pseudomonadota; class Alphaproteobacteria; order Sphingomonadales; family Sphingomonadaceae; genus Sphingomonas; species Sphingomonas sp. ABOLH. Next base: position 19,760 of record NZ_QQWV01000054.1, read on the forward strand.
GTCACGCTGGTCAGCATCGTTGCAGTCAGCGTGTCGGTGCCGCCCGCTTCCCCATCGGCGACCTTGCGCAACAGCCAGTTCTCGCGCTTCTCCTTGCCACGGGGCTTGAGCCGGACCAGCAGCCATTCGCCGCGCATCCGCGTGCCCGCCAGCACGAAATGGAGATGCCCCTTCTTCAAATCCGTCGCCGATTTGCCCGCGACCGGCGACCAGGTGCCCTCGTCCCACAACATCACCGTGCCGCCGCCATATTCGCCCGCCGGGATCACCCCTTCGAACCCGGCATAATCGAGCGGATGATCCTCGGTGCGTACCGCCAGCCGCTTCTGATCGGGGTCGAGACTGGGTCCGCGCGTCACCGCCCAGCTTTTGAGCACCCCGTCCACCTCCAGCCGGAAATCATAGTGTAGCCGTGTGGCGTCATGCTTCTGCACGACGAAGCGGTTGCCTTGCCCCTTGGCCAGCGTCCCCGCTGGCTCGGCGGTGCGCGCGAAATCGCGCTTGGCGTTATAGGTGGCCAGCGGATCGGACTTGCGCGCCATGTCAGGCCCGCTTGCGCGTCGTGGCGGCCTTCTTCGCCGGTGCGCGCTTCTTCGGCGTGGTCTTCTTCGCCGGTGCCTTGGCCGCCGGCTTCTCGAGCGATTTCTTGAGCGCCGCCATCAGGTCGACGACATTGCCGCCGCTCGGTCGATCTTCGTTGGGGTCGGTATCGACGATCTTACGCCCCTTCGCCTTGGCCTTGCGCTCGATCAGGTCCTTCAACGCATCGACATAGCGGTCGTGAAACTCCTGCGGGTCGAACGCGGCGGTCTTCTTGGCGATCAGCGTCTCGGCCAGGTCGAGCAGATCGGCATCGGGCCTGGCATCGGGAATGTCGCGGAAATAGGACTGGGCGCGATTGACCTCGTCGGCATAGCGGAGCGTCTCCAGCACCAGCCCGCGCCCGCACGGCTTCAGGCTGACGACATATTCCCGGCCGCGCAGCGCCAGCTGGCCCAGCCCGACCTTCTTCGTGCGCTTCAACGCCTCGCGCAGCACGACGAACGCTTCCTCGGCAAGGTCGTCGGCGGGCACCACGAAATAGGGTTTCTCGTAATAGATCACGTCGATCTCATGCGCGTCGACGAACTGGGTCAGCTCCAGCGTCTTCTTCGACTCCAGCTTGACCGCGTCGATCTCGTCCTGGTCGAGCAGGACATATTCGCCCTTTTCGAGCTGGTATCCCTTCATGATCTCGTCCGGGTCGACCGGGCCGATGCCGGTCACCGATTTCTCGTAATGGATCGGCTTGCCGCTGGGTTCGTGAATCTGGCGAAAGCTGATGCTCGCCCCCGATTTGGTGGCGCTGTAGATTTCGACCGGGATCGATACGAGGGCGAGGCGAATCTGCCCCTGCCAATATGCGCGTGCCGTCATGCCGGTTGTCCCGAAATCGTTGCTCAACCGATTCAATTCGCAGGGGAAAGAGTCGTTCCGCGGCGCTGCCCATCGGGCCGGGGTGAAATCGCCTGCGAAAGGGCGTATGGGCGGGCCATGACCGATCCCTTTGCCCTGTTCGACGAGTGGTTCGCCGAGGCGCAGACCAGCGAGCCGAACGACCCCAATGCCATGGCGCTCGCCACCGCCGATGCCGCGGGGAGGCCGTCGGTGCGGATGGTGCTGCTGAAAGGGCATGGCCGCGACGGATTCGTGTTCTATACCAATCGCGAAGGGCGCAAGGCCGGCGATCTGGCCGCCAATCCCAACGCGGCGCTGCTGTTCCACTGGAAGTCGCTGCGCCGGCAGATCCGGATCGAGGGGCCGGTGACGCTCGCCTCCGACGCCGAATCCGACGCCTATTTCGCCTCGCGCGGGCGCGATTCGCAGCTGGGGGCATGGGCCTCCGAACAGTCGCGCCCCCTCGACAGCCGCGACACGTTCGAAGCACGCTTCGCCGAGGTACAGGCGCGATTCGACGGGCAGGACGTGCCGCGCCCGCCCTTCTGGGGCGGATACCGGGTTACCCCGCGGACGATCGAGTTCTGGCAGGACCGCGCGCACCGGCTGCACGAACGCCGGGTCTTTACCGCGACCGACGACGGCTGGAGCCAAGGACTGTTGTTCCCGTGACCGAGACCGAACGCAAGCGGGTGATCCCACTCGCCACCCGCGCCGCCATCGCGTCGGTGACGATGGCGCTGTTCCTGCTGGGGCTGAAGGGCTTTGCCGCATGGCATACCGGGTCGGTGGCGATGCTCGGCAGCCTTGCCGATACCGCGCTCGACCTGCTCGCCAGCCTCGTGACCCTGTACGGCGTGCGCCTCGCCGCGACGCCCGCCGATCACGACCATCGCTTCGGCCATGGCAAGGCGGAGGCGCTGGCCGCGCTGTTCCAGGTCATGCTCATCACCGCATCGGCGGCGGGTATCGCGTGGCGCGCCATCGCCGCGTTCGGCGCGCCGGGCGAGACGCAGGACGTGGAGTTCGGCATCGGCGTGTCGGTGATCGCGATGATCGCCACCTTCGCACTGCTGGCGTATCAGAAGTCGATCATCAACCGCACCGGATCGGTCGCGATCCGTGCCGACAATGTCCATTATCAGAGCGACCTGCTGCTCAACCTCGCGGTCATCGTCGCGATGGTGCTCGACCAGATTTTCGGGATTCGCGGCGCCGATCCGGTGATGGGCATCCTGATCGCGCTATGGCTGGGCTGGGGCGCGTTCCAGGCGTCGAGCCAGGCGATCGACCAGCTGATGGACAAGGAATGGCCGGAGGAGGAGCGCCGCGCCTTCCTCGACGTCGCCGCCCGGCAGGAGGGGCTGCGCGGCATCCACGACTTCCGCACCCGCCGGTCGGGCAGCCACGATTTCGCGCAGTTCCACATGGAGGTCGCCCGGGACATGACCGTCGCCGATGCGCATGACGTGGTCGAAGGGGTCGAACGCGCGCTGCGCCAGGCATTCCCCAAGGTCGAGGTGCTGATCCATCTTGACCCCGAAGGCCATGTCGACACCGACAATCCGCTGGTCGAGGCGGACGTGACGCCGCACTGGTTCGGCAAGCGCGTGGGAAGCTATTGATGGCGATGCCCTTCACCGTGGTCGACGCCTTTGCCGACAGGCCCTTCGCGGGCAATCCGGCGGCGGTGATGCCGCTCGACGCATGGCCCGACGATGCGCTGCTCCAGTCGATCGCGCTGGAGCATAACCTGTCCGAAACCGCCTTCGTCGTGCCGGCAAGCGACGGCGAGGCGGAGTACGAACTGCGCTGGTTCACGCCGACCGTCGAGATCGCGATGTGCGGCCATGCCACGCTCGCCAGCGGCCATGTGCTGATGGGGACGCGCGACGCGGTGCGGTTCGCGACACGCAAGGCGGGGGTGCTGATCGTTCGGCGGGAGGGCGATGGCTATACGCTCGACCTGCCGGTGACGCGGGTTGCGCCTGCCCCCGATGTGGCGTTGCTGGCGGCGCTGGGCGTCGAGGGCGAGGTGTTCGCGAGCGTGTCGGGCGCGCAGGAAACCAGCATCATCCTGGTGAAGGATGCGGCGACGGTGCACGCCTGCACGCCCGACATGGCGGCGCTGTCGGCCTGTCACGTCATGGCGATCGTCACTGCGCCGGGCGATATCGCCGATGTCGTCAGCCGCGTCTTCGTGCCCGCCTGGGGCGTGGACGAAGACCCGGTGACCGGATCGGCGCATGCCGCGCTCACCCCGTTCTGGGCAGAGCGTCTGGGCCGCGACCGCTTCACCGCGTTTCAGGCGAGCGCACGCGGCGGGCATCTGACCTGCACGCTGGACGGGGATCGCGCGGTGCTGGGCGGACAGTGCGTGACGGTGATGCGCGGCGAGCTGCTGCTGTAAGCCCGGCTTGGGCGCGGCCAATGTGGGATTGGTGGCAATTCGCAACCTGCTCCCCATCTCTCTCGAATGACCCGCTATTCGATGCTCGACCTCGTCCCCGTCCGTCAGGGGGGCACCCCAGGCGAAGCGCTCGCCGCCGCCGCCGACCTTGCCGCCCATGCCGAGGCGGAGGGATTTCACCGCTACTGGGTGGCCGAACATCACGGCATGCCGGGAATTGCCAGCGCGGCGACGGCGGTGGTGATCGGCCATGTCGCCGCCGCGACGAAGGCGATCCGCGTCGGTGCGGGTGGCATCATGCTGCCCAACCATGCGCCGCTGACCATCGCCGAACAGTTCGGGACGCTCGACGCGCTCTATCCGGGGCGGATCGACCTGGGGCTGGGCCGTGCGCCGGGATCGGACCAGATGGTTGCGCGGGCGCTGCGCCGCACGCTGGACAGCGACCCCAACGCCTTCCCGCAGGACGTCGTCGAATTGCAGAGCTATTTCGCGGACGACGGCCGCACCGGCATCCGCGCGGTGCCGGGCGCCGGTGCCAACATCGACCTGTGGATATTAGGGTCGTCGCTGTTCGGCGCGCAACTCGCGGCCATGCTCGGCCTCCCCTACGCCTTTGCCTCGCACTTCGCCCCCGCCGCGCTCGACCAGGCGCTGGAGGCGTATCGGCGTAACTTTCGTCCCTCTTCGGTGCTCGACAAACCCTATGCCGCCGCCGCGTTCAACGTGCTGGCAGCGGATACCGACGAAGAGGCCCGGCTGCTCGCCAGCTCGACCGAACAGATGTTCGTCGCGATCCGTACCGGCCAGCCGATCGAACTGCCCCCGCCCGTCGCGAACTACCGCTCGCAGATCGGGGCGCAGGGCAATGCGATCCTCGACCATGTGCTTGAATGCTCGGCGATCGGCGGACCGGACACGGTGCGGGCGGGACTGGCGAAGTTCATCGAGCGGACGCAGGTGGACGAGGTAATCGTGACCGGCGCGATGTTCGATCCGGCGGCGCGCAAGCGGAGTGCGTCGATCGCGGCGGCAGCGATGCGGGGGTTGTAGGC